>JANNCG010000830.1:0-4017 GCA_031386385.1 Myxococcales bacterium | reverse complement strand
GCAATGCTCGCCAATCCAGCGAACACCGACCGCGCGATGGACGGCCCTGACTTCTTGGATCTCGACAGCGACAACGACTGCGCGCTCGACAGCGTGATGAGCGAAGACGGGATGGCACGCATCGTTGTGGCGATGAACCCCAACGCTGCATGTATGGACCCCGCCCCAGTGTGTGACTTGAGCTCTGGGGGATGTGTTCCGTGCTTGAGCAATGGCGCTGGCGTGAGCGTCGGTTGCACAGGAAACAGCAGCGGATCGCGCTGCATTCTCGATATGGCTTCGCCCGATCGCAACGCCTGCGGCTGCTCCGACGATGCAGACTGCACCCCCGACCGCACCTGCAACGTGGCCAACTCGTTGTGCGAGCCACGCATGATGATGATGGGCGACGCGGGCCCCGACGGTGCAATCGACAACGACGCAGCGGTGATTGGCGACACCGGTGTGTTCGACGAACGATCGAACATACCCACGGACAGTGTTGTCGTCGGCCGGGATGTTTCCAATGCGGATGGCTCCTTCGATGCACGCGGTGATGCCGCGTCCATTGACGGCTCGATCCCTATCAATGGCCTGATCTCTGGCGACGGCGCGTGCAACTGTCGCGTCCCCGCAGCGCCTGCATCCTCGTCGCGCTCGTCACGCTGGGCGATGCTCTCGCTCTTTGCGGCAGCCACGATCCTCGCAAATCGCCGTCGGCGATAAGCGCCCTCCAGCGATAAGCGCCCGGGGGGGACTTACGCGACTTGAGCTTATCGCTAGCGAGTCGCGAGCGCGTCGAGCTTAGATACCAACGCGTCTAAGCGCTCAGTGAGAGCGATCTTCGCGGCGGTGTCTTTCTCAAGCAGCGCGGCTGTTTCGGCCGCTTGTTTAGCGGCAATACCGCTTGGAGCGTCGAGCGCCTTCGCCGCCATTGCGGGGCCAATGGTCATCAATGCGCTCGCGATGGCTTTGCCTGCGGTCGTCATCGCGAACATGCTTGCGTACCCCACCGACAGAGAGGTCGTGACAAACACAAGCGCGTCCCAGAAGTTTTTGACCTTTGGGTTTACGTCTTTTTCTGCAACGTAAAAGAGCCAAGCTCCACCGAGACACGTCACGATGAGGGCATCGAGAGGGTCGTTTGCCAAAGCACCACGCAGCTCAGTTTTTGCAGTCGAAAACGCAGCACCAAGGTCCTGCGACGCCAGCACTCGTCCGAGCGCCGACATCGCGAGTCCTTCAGCCGTGAGGTTCTTGTTCGTTGCTGCACTTGGAGGTGTTTGTGGAGATTGCATAAACGGCTCTACTCAGCGTTGGGATTGGCATCGCGAACGGTGATCGACTCAGCCAGCTCGCCGCCCATAGAGGCAAGCTTTGCCGAAAACTCTGGGTCTTCGTTGATCACGCGCTTGAGCTCTTCGGGGATCGAGCCGAGCATTTTGCGAGCTGAATCAGCGATTTTGTCGCCATCCACCTGCGCAAACTGCATCAACTCACGCAACAGCGGAAAAGCCGCTCCGGCCTCAAGCACCGTGCGCAGGATGGGAGACGCTGCTCCAAACGCGCCACCACCGTTGGACGAACCGTCGGCGTTTGTCGACGACATTGGACCGCCGTTCATCTGAAGGACTTTGATCTCGCTGATCGCCTTTGCAGGGCTCATCAACTCACGGGTCACCATGGGCAGTACATCAAGGGCCTTGATGGCCATGTCACGGAGCAAAAACTTGGTAGATACCTGGTTTTCTGCCTCAACGAGCTTGCGTCGAACGTCCGCATCCGCTTCGCCTTTTCGCTGTGTTGCAGTGGCCAACGCGATCATCGCCTCTGCGTCAAGCTGCGCGGCTTTTGCCCGCGCTTCAGCGGTGATTGTCACGCGTGCACCCTCTGCTTGAGCCTCGGTCCGAACCACGGACGCGGCGGCCTCTGCAGTGAGCTGTTGTGTTTTTGCATTGCCTTGCGCGAGGGCGATATTGCCTTCAGCCGTCGAGCGCTTAGCTGCTGCTTCACCGTCAGCTTGGGCTTTCAGTGCCGCAGCGGTTGTCTCTGCGTCGAGCCTACGTGCGAAGGCTTCACGCTCTGCTGCGATGCGGGATTGCTGTGCCGCTTCTTCAGACTTGATGACCGCGATGTCTTTTTCGCGGCGTGCTTTTGCGGTGGCTTCAACCGTGATGATCCCTTGGGTTGCTTGCTGCCGATCGGCCTCGGCCTGTGCCTTGAGGGCCTCGGCGCGCGCTTCGATCTCGGTCGCTTGTGTCACCGCGATTTGCTTGGCGATTCGCGCGGTCTCGATGGTCTTCTGCTTCTCGATCACCGCAGCTTCGAGGGTCTTCTGCTTCTCAATCTCAGCCGCTTCGACGGTCTTCATCTTCTCGATCTGTGCGGCTTCGATCTCGCGCTCTTTGGCGATCCCAGCGGCTTGCTGTGACTTTTCGCTGGCAATCTGTGCCTCGCGCGTTGAGGACACGCGCTGTGCTTCGGCGATCTCTAGCGCCTTCTGCTGCTCAATGCGCGCGGTCTCAACGAGCTGGTGCTTCATAAGCGCAGCGGTCTCTTGCTCACGCTGCTGCTCGTAGACCGCCTTCGCCATGGTTGCGGCTTGCGTGGCGGCGTACTCTTGCACACGGCGCCCTTGATCGGCCTCAATGCGCTTTTGCGTTTCGTCGAGCTCGAGAGTCTTTTTGCGAGCGGTCACGTTTTGATCTTGGATTGCGACCTCCGCCTCGCGCTCAATCTGATTGGTCTTGCGCGCGTTGGTTTTGACCTGCTCGGTGATAGTCATCAAGCCTTCAGAGTCGAAAAAGTCTGACGCGTTCAGGTCTTTGATAGGCACCATCGCAAGGCCAGTGATGGACACGTTTTCGAGCGTCAGGCCGTTTTTTTTCAGCTCTTCTGCGAGGACTTTTTGAATGCTCTCGGCGAAGTCTTTTCGGTTGGTGTGCAGCTCCATAAACGAGCTGTTGGCTGACACAGAGCGAAGCGCGTCGGTGAGCTTTCCCTCGATCAGATCGCCGATCGAGTGCTCGTCGAGGTTGCTCTCGCCAAACGAGCGGGCAGCGGCCATCACGTCGTCAGCTAAGGGCTCTACCTTGATGTACAGCTCGGTGGTGACATTCGCGCGAATCTTGTCGCGTGTGACCAAGGCCATATGCCCCGAGCGATCCACGCTGAGCTTGAGCGACCGCAGCGACACCTTCAACAGCTGATGCAAGATCGGAAACACCGTGACGCCTCCCCCGATGATGACCTTGTTGCCTCCAGCGCCCGTGCGAACCAGCGCTTCATCGGCTCCGCAACGGCGATAGAATCGCGCGACGGTGACCAAAAAGAGGGTGACCACAAAGATGGCCCCGCCGACCAAGAGCGCGGTCACAATAAACTGTGGTTGCTCCCAGAAAGGGGCATCCGTGCGCTGTGCAAGAACTGATAGAAACTGGGTATTCATGAGCGTTCCTCCACCATTCTGGTGTGAATGAGTGAGCTGTTTAGCGTGCGATTGTTTGAGTAAAAAGACTGCAACGTGAAGTAGAACTAAGCGATCAGCGAGCGCGCATTTTGGGCCGCTGTGAAGTGTCATCAAGCATCGCGACAACGAGCTTATCGCGTTCTTGATCGTAATCGACCACGACGATCTCTGTGCCCTCAACGATGGGTTTTTCGTCGTGAGTTGTGCAGACGACTCGCACGGTTTGACCAAGCAAATCTTTGATGCGAACCTCGCCAAACTCCTTGTCGATTCGCGACGAAATGACCACTCCCGTAGCGCCTATAAGCTGCCCACGCGCGGTGGCATTTTGTCCGTCAGAGCTAAACACTCGACCGGCGAGTCGTGCGATCAGTCCCGTGCAAATCCAACTGACGGTGAGCGATATCGGCAAGGTCCATAGCAAACTCTTCAGCGGCGCAACGGTCAGCCCGTAAGAGAGCATGTTGATTGAAAGCCCTGTGATGGCAAAACACGTCAGCATGCACTGCAGCAAGAAGGTCAACGGCGCGCGACCGACTCCTAGCAAGCCTGTGATCGAGAAATCACTC
>JANNCG010000829.1:0-3046 GCA_031386385.1 Myxococcales bacterium | reverse complement strand
TGGACAACCCAGCCGACACGCTCCAGAGACGCACATTTGGTTTGCGGGACACGCGTTGCCACACACGCCACAGTGGTTGTTGCTCGTCTGCAAGTCGACGCACCCCATCATGCCACAGGCCATCGTTCCCATCGGGCACACGCCGGAGTCCGTGATTGGATTGGGCACGTCCATCCCATTGGGAACGTCTGTGACGTCACCGTTTGGCACATCTGTGACGTTACCGTTCGGGACATCGTTTGCTGGCACGTCAGGCCGATCGGTGGTTCCCGAATCCCTGACGACTATGGCGTCTGGCGCATCTGCCGCATCGAAGTCCGCGTCCATCATCGCGGGCATCGGGGATGCGCAAGCGCCAATAAGTGCTGCAAGTTGGAGCCCTACAAAACTGCGTAATTTCATGAGTGAAGCCTTCCGTTGACCCACCGTACGCGGCGGCCAAATGCTCGAGCTCCTCAGTGGGCTCTTGCATGAGGATCAGAAGGCTACAAAACCGAACAAAACCTGTCGAGTGCGGTGCGCGAACAAACGTAAGCGCCGCAGCGCAGCGCTGGCGCAGCATCGTTCCTTCGCGCGAAAACACGCCCAAGCAAGAGGCTCTGTGCACCCAGCATCGCTCGATGAATGAAGCCATTATATGCGCGGGTGCGAGCGAAGCTCGAGAGTCCCTTCATACAGAGAGCGGCCCTTAGCTTCCGCCGGACTCTTGCCTGAGCGCTGGTGCGCGAAGGTTGTTGCGCCAACGCTCTGCTGTGGCGCTTCCGCCACCGCGCGTGCGCGTAGCGGGCCCCGACGATGTTGCTATGGGTGCACCCATGTACGCACTGCGAGGAACGCCCATTGCACCTCCGAGACCCCACTTCCTTAACGCGCGTTAAGAGATCTACCGGAGAACGAATGCGGTTTCATCTTTTCATCCCCCCCCGATTTTCGACCCCCAGCGCCATCGCTTACCGGGGTCGTGAAGACGCCCGCCGCTCTCAAACTCGATTCGGGCGCTTGTTGCACGCGAGCTGGTTTGTTGCGAGATCACGCCAAAGGCTCGCTGTACGAGCGCGTCGCCATCCCATCGCTACGCCTGCACTCGCAACGGAACTGCCGAAATACTCGAACGAACCCACGCCCTCCAACCCTCTGGCAGGAGCCATGGGGATCCCTCCCACACTCCCATGAAACACGCTCGCTGCCCCAACATTCGCGCGCCCACTCGGGCTCGCTTGAAACCCGCCGACCACCACGTCGTCAAAGCCATCGCCGTTCACATCGCCCGCATTCGCAACGGACCTGCCGAACCGGTCGCCTGCATCAACACCTTCCAACACTCTGGCAGGAGCCATCGGGACCCCACCGACAGCGCCATAAAACACGCTCGCTGCCCCTGCGTTGCTTCGCCCGCCAGGATCGGCAAGGTTTGCCCCAACGACAAGATCACCAAAGCCATCCGCGTTCACATCGCCCGCATTCGCGACGCAAATGCCGAGTTGGTCGTTCGCAGCCACCCCCTCCAACACGATCGCCGCAGCCATCGGGACGCCACCCGGGCTGCCATGAAACACGCTCGCGGTACCAGCACTCACTCGACCGCCCGGGCGGGCACCGATTGCCCCAACGACGAGATCACCATAGCCATCGCCGTTCACATCGCCAGCACTCGAAACGGAAGTGCCGAATTGGTCGCTCGCAGCAACACCCTCCAACACGACCGCAGGAGCCATCGCGACACCCATCGCACTGCCATGAAACACCGTCGCTGTCCCTGCATTGCTTCGCCCGGCCGGATCGGCGGCGTTTGCCCCAACGACGATATCGGTAAAGCCATCGCCGTTCAGATCGCCCGCATTCGCCACAGAAACGCCGAACTGGTCGGCCGTCGCAGCACCCTCCAACACCGTCGCCGGCGCGAGCGCGGTCCCTCTCGCACTGCCAAGAAACACGCTCGCTGTACCAGCATTCACACGTCCGCCCGGATCGGCCCTGAAGGCTCCAATGACAAGATCCGCAAAGCCGTCGCCGTTCACATCGCCCGCATTCGCCACGAAACTGCCGAACTGGTCGTCCATCGCAACACCCTCTAACACTCGCGCAGGAGCCATTGGGATCCCAACGGCGCTGCCATGAAACACCGTCGCTGTCCCTGCATTCACACGACCGGCAGGATCGGCAAGGTTTGCCCCAATGACAAGATCACCAAAGCCATCACCGTTCACATCGCCCGCATTCGCCACTGAAAAGCCGGTCTGATCGCTCGCAGCAACACCCTCGAGCACTCTCGCAGGAGCCATCGCGACACCCATCGCGCTGCCATGAAACACGCTCGCTGTCCCGGCAAACATGCGACCACCCGGCGAGGCAAGGTATGCCCCAACGACCACGTCGTCGAAGCCGTCTCCGTTCACATCAAGATGTGCGTTTGTGCTGGTGTCCACGTTGCCCGAGTTGTCTGCGGCGGGGACATGAAAGAGCCACGTTGGGCTGAAGTTCATGCTTGTGCCCATCCCGAGGGTTGCACGAAGTCGCCAAAAAACCACGCTGTTCGCAGGCAACGCGGCCATCGGTTGCATCGATGTTCCGACCACGCGTGTGCTCTCAATCACCATCGTACAGGCTCGATCGCGACATAGATCCACCAACGCCCCGTCGGTTCTTTCTGGCAATTCCCAGCGCAATGTTGGCCGAAGGAGGCTCACATTTCCGAGCGAAAGCGGCGCCATCGGCCGCGGTGCGCCCGCCCCCACACAGAGCCTACCCAACGGCTCCATTCCGATTCCACATACAACATCCGCAACAACGTCCGTGCCCGCATCCGCGTTCGGGACGTCCAAGTTGGGTACGTCCCTCACCGTCGCATCGTGTTGTTGGGCATCCGCGACTTGGAGCATATCGGGAGCGTCCTCCATCATCGGAGTTGGGCGAGTGCAAGCGCTGGCAATCGCCAACCCTAACGACAGACAAACTGTGCGTAGTGTGTTCATTGGAAGACTCAAGATGGGGTGTACATCGGTGTGTGGCTAGCATCAACCCGTGTGAGCGAACGGAGTTGATCGAG
>JANNCG010000790.1:0-3653 GCA_031386385.1 Myxococcales bacterium | reverse complement strand
ACGCAACCCGGTCGACAACTCGTGCACGACTAATTTTTACTTTGGTGTTGGGTTTGAGCCGACGTTCATGAAGAAGTCCTTCGAAAGGGAGCGCGAGGTGTTCGGAGCCGAGCGCCAGACTTTTACCTCATTGTTGCACGTCGACGATCGCGATTGGATTCGTGCGGCGGTGATTCGCGAGTTGCATCCCACCGCGACCGAGGCGCCGCTCTGGAACGATTTGGACTCTGCTGAGCGAGATGTGCAAGAGGCACGAGCTGCGCAAAATTGGTGGTTTCATGCCGCGCCAAAGGCAGTGTTTTCAGTGTTGTGCTCCGAGGTAGAAGCACACACGTTGGCGGCACTGATCTCTGTCAGTGCTTTTGCGCGGGAGTGCAGACCCTCTGGGGAGCGCCTGTTTCAAGCGGTCCTTTCACAGCGACCTGCGGACGAGATCTCAGCACTCGCGAACGCACTCGCCGCAGAGTTGTCGGGAGTGCAACCTGACCCCGAAGGCTGGTTTGTGGCAGCGATCCAGGCTGCGTGTTCGACGAACTCAGACAACCCATACGCATTGTTTTCGACTGTCCACTATGTGGAGCTCGGGACAAAAAATCGAGATGCCGAGCGTCACTGTGCTGAGCTTATTCGCACGCTCTTTCCGACCCCTACAGCTCTCGACTGTCGCGCGGCTCGGCTGAATTGGGACCGGGTCGCACTGCGGGCGAGGGAGTTGTTTCGTGATGGCGAGCGCGTCACTGAGTGAGGCGTCACACAAACCCTCTGTCGGGGAACAGGCGTGAGCACAAGCTCAAAGGTTGAAGTTCGACTACGAACCACGGCGCACCGTTGTGCCTATTCGAACTTGTTCGACCGGCCGGAAACCGAACCGACGAAACAACAAACCCCCTGAAAAACATGCGAGAAACTGAGAGCCACCCATCGGGATTGAACCGACGACCTATGGTTTACGAAACCATTGCTCTACCACTGAGCTAGGGTGGCACGAGGCGCTCTATTACCCACGATCCGCGCACGACGCAAGCCCGAACCTTGCAAGCCCCATTGATTCAGTTACAACCCTGTGGACCCGATGGCAAACGCACTGATTGATCTGCGAAGCGACACTGTCACAAAACCGAGCGCCGGGATGCGACAAGCCATGGCGAACGCAGAGGTCGGGGATGACGTCTTTCGCGAGGATCCCACAGTGCGCTCGCTTGAAGTCCGCGTTGCTGCGCTCACGGGCAAAGAGGCCGCGCTTTTTGTCCCATCCGGAACCATGGCCAACCAGCTCGCGTTGCTGCTCAGCACCCAACGGGGCGACGAGATCTTGGTGGGCGAGGGCGCGCATATTTTGGCCTACGAAACCGGAGGAGCGAGCGTGCTCGCGCAAGTGCAGTGCGCGGTCATTGGTGCTGGCGGATTTTATCTCGATCACCAAGTGCGCTCCGCTATTCGACCCCCCGCGGACTGGAACGCGCGCGTCACGTTGATCGCCCTTGAGAACACGCATAACCGAGGCGGCGGAATAATCTGGCCTGAATCACAGCGCAAATCGGTGATCACAGCGGCCAAAGAGCTCAACCTTCGGGTCCATCTCGACGGGGCCCGATTGTGGAATGCAGCCGCCGCCCGGTCTCTCCCTGTCAGCACTCTGTGCGATGGCGCGGACACCGTGTCGGTCTGTCTCTCTAAGGGGCTTGGTGCGCCGGTGGGGTCGCTGCTCTGCTCGAGTCGGGCGCTTATCGAAGAAGCGCGGCGCTGGCGAAAACGGCTCGGGGGAGGGATGCGTCAAGTGGGCATTCTTGCAGCTGCAGGACATTACGCGCTTGAGCACAATCTCTCTCGAATCGCAGACGATCACGACAACGCGATGCGTCTGTTTATCGCACTCAAGCCCACTGGCTGTGTGCAGCAAATGCCCCAGAGCAACATCCTCTTTATCGATCTAAACGGCGATCGAACTGCGGACGAGTTTGCACGACGAGCTGCGGAGCGCAACATAGGTCTCAGCGTGTTTGGCCCACAACGGATCCGCGTGGTGACGCACCTTGATGTGAGCTCTGCAGAGATCAAGACCGCGGGTGAAGTCCTGTGCGAGCTGCTGTCCAATTAGGCCACCCCCGAGGTGCTCGTGCGCTGCTGCTCTTCGGACTCGCGGTGCTCGGCGGGTGCGCCTATCAACGACAAGCATCGTATTTAGAAGCATTTTCGCAGGCAGAACGCGCTCAACGTGCGGGAAGAAGTGCCGAGGCCGCGCAGGCTTTCGATCGCGCTGCGGCCATGACCGCTCGTCCCCTTGACCGAGACGAGGCGATCTATCGTGGGGCGCAGGCGTGGCGAAGAGCTGGGGACATCGTCACCGCACTCGCCCGTTTTGAGTGGCTCGCTGCGCACGGTGACGACGCTGCGCGACGTACTCGCGGCGAGTTTGAAGCGATACGAATTTATTTTGATCAGGGCCGGTGGGATCGCGGCGAGAGCGAGGCGATCGAAGTGGCGGTGCGACAACCCGCGATGGGCGCGGGGCGCCGTGCCCTTGAGCTCTCGCTGATCGAGGCCGACTCGCGAGACCCCACGGGCATGGCGGCGCTTTCGTTTGCTGAGCGGGCCCTGCGGCGGTTAGAGCGAACAGAGCTCGCGGCAACTCTCGAAGTGCAGCGGGCTGTCCGCTATGAGCGCTCTTCCCAGTGGGCTCGGGCCGAGGCGTCGTACGTACGCGCGTTGACGTGGCAATATCCAAGCAATCCTCACTGGGACGATGCTTCGCTCTCCCTGGCCAGGCTGCTGCGGCGCCAAGGGCGCAACGCGGATGCGTTGGGGGTCATTGAGCGAGCTTTGGCAGAGAGTGAGCGGCTGGTGTTGGTTCCGGGGAGCTCTGTGAGACCGAAGTTTCCTGAGCTTGCGGTTGAGCGTGGCGAGGTGCTTGATGCGATGGGGCGCAGCGCGCAGGCAGCGGACGCGTTTCACTCGGTGTATGTTACGTTTGTCCGGTCAACACTCAGAGACAATGCGCTCGCGCGAGAGATTCAGGTGCGCGCTTCGCTGGGGCAAAGTGCTCAAGTTTGTGCGCTCAACGCAACGTTGGCTCGCGAGTTTTCTTGCACACGATGGGGTCGCACAGCGCTGGAGTCCGCGCGGAACTGTGGCGCGTTAGGCCCAGCCGAGAGGGTGGTTTGTCGAGACGATCACGCGAGTTCGGCTCGGCATCGTAGAGAGCCCAGCACCGACGACGGTGGCATGGACTCTGCTGAGGTCGTTGAATAACGAAATTTTCAGGGAGTGGCTGGTTTTGAGGAGCTTTATGGCTCTTCTTCTTCAGTCTCTTCCGCTTCTTCGTCGTCGGAGCCGCCAAGCTCAAGATCGTCGTCGTCGTCGACCACAGCGGCCTCTTCGTCGTCGTCTTCTTCGGCGCCTTCGAATTTCAGTTCGACGCCAACGTCTGCGAGGTGCGACTCAAGAAGATCGAACAGCTCATCGATCTCTTCTCCGCCCCACTCGTCGAGCATTTCTCCTAAAAAATCATAATAGTCGGTGTCTATTCTCCGTTCAATTTCTTCGACCTGCTCGTCGCTAAAAGCGTCGAGAATGTCTTCACGGAGAGTTTCAGAGTCGCCTTCTTCCATGGCGTCTGCTGCAGATTGGCGAATAACTTTGAGGGTTCGTTTATC
>JANNCG010000766.1:0-3689 GCA_031386385.1 Myxococcales bacterium | reverse complement strand
TGGACAAGCTCCATGTACCGCGATGACGACGGCGCCACACCACACTGGCAACAACCCTATCGCGTCGTCCGCGGTTTGCCTCTGCGTGAGGCGCTCGCGACGGACACTCGCCGTCCCGGAGCGTACCTGTATCGCAACGCTGGATGCGCATCCGCGGTGTGCTCGGCGGCTGAACGCTTGATGCTCGAAAATGTGGGTTTTCGCTGCGTAAAAGCAGCCCCTTAGGGATCCCGCACCGCCGCCATGCTAGTGAAACGAGTAGCCGAGCAACACCGCGATGTTGCCTCCGCCACCCACGCCCGGTGATCCGCGCTTGATCTCATTGACCATCGCGCCGTTCGGGGCTGAACGGTCATGCAGCCAACCGGCAGGTACCGAGAGCAGCTCACTGTTCTCGAATGCAGGCGACTCGACAATACCGGAGGGAGCGAAACGAAGCATTCCGAGCAAACGTGCCTCAATTGCCACAAAAAATCCTGCGGCGATCCGAATTGTCGATCGATATGAAAATTGCCCAGCGAATGATGCCCCGCTAAATTCGTAGCCAAGGCCAAATCCAAATCGCCACGCGTGCCGCGGGCCCACGCCCTGCTGTCCCAAATCTAACATCGCGAGGTGCATCGCTGAGGACGAGACACAAAATCCACTGCCTCCCGTTGAGCGGTCGGTGGGATTTGCAACGCTGGGACACGGAGCGCTCGCCGCCCCCGACTGCCATACGCTTCCGGGCGCGTAGGTGTACGAGCCACTCAGCGAAAGATCGCCACTGATAAACGTTGCGCCGCCGGTAACGACGGGTCCGTTCCACACGGCGGCAGCGTCGTTGGATGCCGTTGGTGCGTCAGGACCGGGCGTAAAGGTGATCGCGCGCCACGCGTTTGGCATGTAAATAAACTGATATCCCCCACCTCCCCAGAGCTGCGCACCGGGGCCGCGGCTCCAGCGTCGCTCGACATTTTCACGCTCTTCACGGGCGAGCTCGGACCGACGAAATCTTTCTTCACGTGCTCGCTCGTCGCGTTGCCGTGCTGCCTCGCGTTCGGCTGATTGGTCAAGACAACCACGGTTTTGCTCAAACCGAAACCCATCGGGACAGATCACATCCGAGACGCACTGATTGTTCTCGCGATGCGCACCCTCTGGACACTGTTGTGCGGGTGGTCGCGCGACACATCCCGAACCCTCGGCGATAAACGCTTCTTCGCAAACACACGATCGACGCTCGCCGTCCCAACGCGAATGCTCGATGCTCAAGCAGACCGACCGACACTCACCCTCAGTCCACTGCTGTCCGTCTAAGCACACATGATCCGGAACACACGCGTCCCCCTCCAAATGCGTCATCGCTGGACAGGTGATCGCGCCCACACATCCGCGGCCCTCGACCAGCTGCGAGTTCGGCGGACACGCAGGAGGCGCGACGCAGCCAAGTCCCTCTTGTCGGGTCGTCCCGGCGGGGCACGTGACGTCCTGCGATACACATTGGCCGTTGGTGAGGGTTGTGGCTGGTGGGCATGTCACATCGGTCACGCAACGATTGCCCTGGAGTCGTGCTCCGGGAGGGCAGGTGATCTCGCTGATGCAAGCGCCCTCTTCGCGTCGCGTGCCTGGCGGACATGCCACAGCGTCGGCGATACACTGCCCCGCGGACGGATGCGATCCGACCGGACAGACGCGCCGTCCGATACATGCCCGTTGGGTCGCATTCCACGTGGTGCCAGCGGGGCAACGAATCTCGGGAGCTGCTGCTGCTGCCGCACCACAACACCCGTTGGCATCACGCACCTCGCCGACCAAACACATACGCCGACACTCTTGTGCATGGGTGACATTCGCCTGTGAAAACACAGCACCAATGAGCGCGAGTACGGTGTAAAGCAGCCCCGATCGAGAGCCAAGTTGAGACGCCATTTATGAGCGGAATCGTGTCAGAGTTTGGCCCATAACACAACCACTCACTCGGTCTGCGTTTTTGCAGGAAGAGCCTTCGCAAGTACGTGTCCAATGGACGTCCCCGCGAGGAGCCGTCCGAGGACATCCGCGACGCTCTCTCCGCCAAGTATCGCCAGTGGAGCCATGCTCTCTGCCATCTTCTCCGCGAGCGCTTTGTCACCAAACGCCTGCAGCGCCGCGATGAGCTCGGGTGAAATGGCTTTCGCTTTCTCGCTGACTGCTCGCACTTCAGCATCCAGCTTCTGTGCAAACCTCTCGACCTCTGCGCGAGTTGTCTCATCCGCGAACTGCGCGCGAAGCCGCTCGCGAGACAGCTCTGCTGAGCTCACCGCGTCGAGCAGCGATTGCACGGCGGTCTTCGCCTTCCAGCGAGACTCATCCGGCTCGGTCGTCGCCCGAATGCGCGAAAGGTCCACCGCGTGTTTGCTCTCGACCTCACGGCCCTCAAGCCCGAGCAACTGCAGCTTTGTCGTCGCTTCAAGGCTGGCAGACTCTTGCCGGGTTGACTCACGAATACGAGTGAGCTCGAGCTTTCGTTTTTCAGACGCGATAGTGAGAGCCTGTTGCACTGTCGCGTGCTGTGCCTCCACAAGCAGCTCAGCGATCTGCTCGTCCCCGATTTTTACATCAAGAACCTCGACATCATAGACTCGCATGCCGTTTTCGACAAAGCGTCGACCTGGACGCTTACCGTCCTCAGCAGCGACACCCAAAATCACATCGCGGGTCAGCGACGCGGCGTTCGCATAAAACTCTTCTACACCGCGTTGCTTGACCGCGCTTCGAAGCACCGATCGCAGATGATCCGTGAGAAATCTCACGTAATTCTCAACACCAAACCAGAGGTTTGGGTCACCTTCAAAGTCAACTCGGTACGAAAGCCGTAGGTACACTTTCACCAAATCCGAGGTCTCGGCCTCGACCAGATCGCTGACCTTGTTGTTCTTCACGCGCAAGTACGCGGTGCGCTGTAGCTTGTCATCCGTCTTCGGTGTGCCCGTGGACAGATCCATGGCTTGCATCGTCTCGTCGTACTCGAGCAAAAATGTGCTTGGCCCCAGGACCACGCGTCGAGCACCCGATCGAGATTTGACCATCACTGCGTAGCCGGACCAAAGATCAATCGAGACTGCTCCCTCAAATCGCGTATCGATGACGATGGTGCGTGGCGGAGAAAAAGTCTGGTTGCGCGAGACGGCGTCGCCAGCGTACGCGACGTCTACGGGAGTCGCGGCAGGTGCGGGGTCAGCATTTTGCTTTGCGACGGCTTGGCGTGCATCGTCGTCGACAACGTATTCAGCGCCATTTTCGCTTCGCTTCAGCGCGGACAGCCGCATGTTGTACTCAAGCGCCGTTCGGTTGCCCGGAAACAGCAGCTCCACCGTGCGGGGCTCAAGTACCCTCCGCACGATCACCTCGCGTCTTGGATCGGGTAAAAACACAGTCGGTCCGCGCTCAAGGCGAATGTTGCCCGCCATGCGATCGAGCACATACCGCGCTTCGCCCGCTGGAATCGCGACACCATAGTGAATCTCTCGTCCCGCATACCGAATGAGTGCGTGTTCTGTCCGAGGAAAATACATCATCTGCTCTTTGCCCGTGATGAACAGCTCTGCACCCACCTTATGGCTGCCTGTCTCATCTTCATACGGAGCGATGACCTTCACATAGACCCCCGAGATCTCAGTCAGCTCGATGGCTCGAAATTTTCGTCCGCCGTTGCGCTCAATAAACGT
>JANNCG010001053.1:0-2294 GCA_031386385.1 Myxococcales bacterium | reverse complement strand
GGTCGTGAAGTCCACGCGAAGTTCTTGTCCCTCTTCGAGGGTGGGATCTACGTGCAGCTTGAGCCGGGTATCGACGGGCACATCCCATCGCACGAGCTCGCAGCTGAAGCGGGCGAGGGCAAGAAGTTCAAGCGCGGCGAGACCGTTCTCTGCCACGTGATGAACCTGGACATCAATGACAAGCGAATCACACTGACGCAACGCGCAGGCGCCGCACCAGTGGCGAAGAAGTCTGACGCTGATGGCAAGACCGCAGAGGCCGCTGACGCAAACAAAGTGCGCAACAGCGTCGCTCCTGCAGCCGCTCCGTCCTCCGCTTCAAAGCGCGCTGGCACGGTCGGCGATCTGATCAAAGAGAAGCTCGGCGAAGTCCTCGCGGACGGCACCAAGCCTGAAAAAGACAGCAAGTAGCTGACGCTGCGGTGGGGGTACGCTGAAAAGTTCGACGACGGGTCTTGGTGAAAACCAAGATTCGACGTAGAGCATTGAGAGTCCATGCATCCTCACAGAGACTCCGTCGTGACTCCCGAAGATCGCACTCAACGCCGCGTTTTTACAGCCGTATGGTGGGCGGTTTTGCTCGTGGCGCTTGTTGCTTTTCGCTCGGTGCTTGTCCCCTTCTTGCTCGCGATTGTGATCGCGTACGTCCTCAGCCCGCTTGTGAATTGGCTGACTAAACGTCAAATTGCCGGCAAATCACCCTCGCGGTGGGTCGTCGTGCTCTCACTCTATTTGTGCATCATTGCGCTGTTGTCCGTGACGATGACCGTCGCGGTGCCAGCGCTGATTGGGACCGTTCGTTCGTTTGCTCACAATGAAGTGCCTCGCTTAGTGCAGCAGTACCGCACGCAGGTGGCTCCCCTTGTGCGCTCGGTGACCGACCGGCTCGGGACGCCACAGCGCGAGGACGACGTGATCGACACCGCGAATCCAGTCGAGCAGGACCTCCGAATTGAGCCGATCGCCGCTGGTGGATTTCATGTGCATCTGCCGAGCAACGGGATTCGAATCGTGCAGGACGGGGACGATTATCGCGTGATCGGTCCCCACGCCCGTGGGGCGGCGGTCACGAGTGAAAATCCAATTAACGAGCGAATTCAATCCTACGTCACCGAGCACACCGGTGACCTGGTGAAGCTCGGCGGCGGACTCGTCGGTGGCGTAGTGGGAGGCGTGTTTCGGTTCTTCATCACGCTCATGTTGAGCGCGTACTTGCTGCTCACCGAGCGCGAAATTGTCGCCTTCTTTCGAAGCCTCGTCCATTTTTCTCGCCGTAGCGCGTTTGATGAACTTCTCGCACGGATGGACAAGGGGCTAAGCGGTGTGGTGCGCGGACAGCTTGTGATTTGCCTCGTGAATGGGCTTTTGAGCGGTGTCGGATTTGCGCTCGCGAAGCTGCCCTACTGGCCGCTTCTAACGGCGATCGCGACGGTGTTTTCGCTCATTCCAATCTTTGGCGCCTTTCTGTCGAGCATCCCCGCGGTCTTGCTCGGACTTCGCACTGGTGTCGGAACGGGCGTGTTTGTTCTGGTCTGGATCCTCGGAATTCACCAGATCGAAGCGAACCTTTTGAATCCAAAAATTCTCGGCGACGCCGCGAAGATTCACCCCTTCATGGTCGTGTTTTCACTGCTTGCGGGAGAGCACTTCTTCGGGATCCTGGGCGCGCTGCTCGCAGTGCCCACCATGTCGCTTGGGCAGTCGCTATTTTTGCATTGGCGCAAGTACGCGTTGGGTGTCGAGCCAGACTCCCGAGATGCCGACGGGGTGCAGTCCCCTGCCGACTCAAACCCCGCAAAATCCAGCCCCTAAGCGATCCGGCTAGTGTCGGCGACGGCGGCGCGTACTGAGCGCGGCGATGGCGCCGGCGGCAACGAGAAGCAGTGGGGTTGGCGCTTCGTTGTGAGAGGCGGGGACTGTACATCCGCAACCCCCGGCGTCACCGCCGCCAGTGCCCGCGTCTGCAGCGCGCACGTCCGTTGAGCCACGGCTTGTTGGGACATCCACTACAACGCCTGAATCCGCCACGGGCTGGATGACGCCACTGTCCATCTCAACGGGAGGGTCCGGAACATCCTGTCCTTGTTGCGGATCGGGTCGGTCGGTCACCACTCCACCGTCTGATGCGCCGCCTCGAGGGTGAACGAGGACTCGCAACGTGACCGCGTTGTCCGGTGGGCCAAACCAAGCTACGTTCTCTTGCAGCAAGCCGAAGGACTCAGTGATCGTGGTATCGGCTGCGACATTGGGCAGCGAAATCACAAACGAAAAGACTCCCATCGCCCCGGCCGCTG
>JANNCG010001052.1:0-2338 GCA_031386385.1 Myxococcales bacterium | reverse complement strand
CGACGAAGTTGTGCCGCTCAAGACGCTGGATGTGCTGCGGTTTACCCGATCACTCGTGGGCTCGGCGCCGGCGGGAGCGAACCACAGTTATGGCGGTATGTTTGATCCTGGCCCACTCGAGAAGGTGGTGTTGGATACCGTTCCGTGGAGCATGATTCAGCGCAATATCGTTGAGGGACGTCTCGACGCGCTTGCAGTTAGCGCGACCCATGTCGCGAGTGGTCACACGGTTGTGTTTGTCGAGCGGCACGAACGGACGCTTCCCAACTGGGGGTCTGATCCGTTTGTTCACGGCCACCTGACAAACATTCGGCCACAACATGCGCTCGCTAGCGCCGCGATCCCCATTATTTTTCCGGCGGTCTCTATCGATGGGCAGTATTACTGTGACGGGGGACTTCGGCTCAACACACCCATCGCCCCGGCGCTGCGATTGGGCGCCGAGAAGCTCTTGGTGATTTCGTTGCGGCACCGCCCTCCATCGGTCGATCGTCCGCGGCTGTCGATTCCGCCGCCCAGCAACGTGCTTGGTCCACCCTCGTCGGCACACCTAGCTGGCAAAGTTATCAACGCGCTCTGGCTTGACCACATCGACTACGACGTTGATCGCCTGCGACACACAAACGCGATCTTAGCTGCAGGAGAGCGAGCCTTCGGTCCGCATTTTCACGAGACGCTCAACGACTCTTTGATGCTTGGCGGAATGGCGCCGCTGAAGACGATTCAAGAGTTTCGCATTGAGCCTTCGCAAGATCTTGGCAAATTCGCGGCTGAAGTCGCACGCGGTCCCGAGTTTGCGAAGCGCTCAAAGGGGATGGTCGCTGCGATGCTTCGACGGTACGCAAACACCGAAGAGAACGAAGCGGATCTGGTCTCGTACTTGCTCTTTGATGCGGCGTATTGTGCGCCGTTGGTTGAGCTCGGGATCTCCGACGCGCGCGCGAAACAAAAAGAGCTCGCAGCGCTCTTTCGAGAGCCTTAAGCACAAGTCATGAGCGATCAAAGAAGACCTCTAAGCCCCGTCACTGTTGTTGGAGGCGGCTTGGCCGGTTGCGAGGCAGCTTGGCAGCTCGCCCAACGAGGCATTAGCGTCGCGCTGATCGAGCAAAAGCCTCTCGCCCGCACGCCCGCGCAAGTCACCGATGCGCTCGCGGAGCTTGTCTGCAGCAACTCGTTTCGCGGCGCTTCGCTGGGCAACGCGGTGGGGTTGCTTAAAGAAGAGCTGCGGCGTGCAGACTCGCTCGTGATGGCCTGCGCGGACGCGACACGGGTGCCTGCGGGAGGGGCACTCGCGGTGGATCGTGTGCTATTTAGCGAGCAAATTACCGCTCGATTAGCGGCGCATCCAAACATCTCAATTCGTCACGAAATTGTCGACAAGCTCCCCGACGCTCCAGCGATTGTCGCGACTGGACCCCTGACCGGAGATGCGCTCGCGACCGATCTTGCTTCCGTCATCGGAGCAGAACATCTCGCATACTACGATGCGATTTCGCCGATTATCGCAGCGGACTCGATCGACGAGTCCATTGTGTTTCGCGCGTCTCGATACGACAAAGGCGGAGACGACGCGTACATTAACTGTCCCTTCAACAAAGAGCAGTACCTGACCTTTCTTCACGCCGTCATCGGTGCAGAGAAAGTGAAGCCTCGCGAATTCGAAGAGATTCGCTATTTCGAAGGATGCCTGCCCGTGGAGGTGATGGCTGAGCGGGGAGAAGACACACTCCGGTACGGTCCCATGAAGCCTGTCGGATTAGACGATCCACGAACGGGGCGATGGCCTTACGCTGTTGTTCAGTTGCGGCAAGAAGACGCTGCTGCGACGGCGTACAACATTGTGGGGTTTCAGAGCCGGATGACCTATCCTGAGCAGGCTCGAGTGTGGAAGCTGATTCCTGGGCTTGAGAACGCTGAGTTTTTGCGATTCGGGAGCGTGCACCGAAACACGTTTGTCAATTCGCCGAAAATGCTGAGCAAAAATCTCGCGCTGCTGCAGCGACCAGGCGTGCATCTTGCCGGGCAAATCACAGGTGTTGAGGGATATCTTGAGAGCGCAGCCTGCGGATTTCTCTCCGCGATTTTTCTCGCGGGGGACCTGCTTGGGGTTGTTGTAGAGGCTCCACCCGAGACCACGGCGCTCGGCGGACTGCTTCGTCATCTTTGGACTGAACGCGATCATTTTCAGCCGTCCAACGTGACGTGGGCGATGGTCCCTCCGATGGATAATCTCCCTCGAAAACTTGAGAAGCGCGAGCGATATCTATTGTACGCAGAGCGTGCCCTAAGGGACTTTGACCCGTGGAACGCTGCGACCAGCGCGGCGCAGTTCAAGAAG
>JANNCG010000747.1:0-2533 GCA_031386385.1 Myxococcales bacterium | reverse complement strand
CATGGCGAACTGGCCTTCGCTCTCGATATCAAAGCATCCGTGCAGCGAACGGAGAACATTCACGAGGCAACAGAACGCGCTCATCAGCTCGCGCGAGAAACGTTTGAGTCCCTCATCACCGAAAAATTTCGAGCACGCCTGCGAGGACCACAATGACGCTTGCCTGGCCACTACACAAAAATCCTGCATCGCGAGAACCATCCAAAGCGCCGATCACTCGTGTGAAGCGGGCGTGGGAGCGGGCATCAAGCGTCCAAACCGCAGCGCCGATTCATGAACGTGCCCGTGAATCTGGGTGGTTGTCCAATGAACAACCCAAACTCAGCCAAACACAATTACTGATTGGTTCTCACCACACAATCACACTCTCTCAGCATGTCGTCCTAGAAAAAAAACATACGAACGATGGCATCGTTCTCACCGCTGAGAATGGCCTAATTTGGGGTATTGGCAGAACCGAAGCCGATGCACGACGAGCGGTCGCTGATCTTCTTGACCGGTACTGTTACTCGCTTCTCGTTGATCCATCACTTCCGGCAAGTCCCAAAACACTTCCGGACGAGACGAAGCGTTGGATGAAATGGTTGCAGGACCACGTTTCGAGAGGCGCGGCGACAGTGAACCCCGATGTCAAACTCGGTTTCGGTGAGCAATTTTGGCGTGTAAACGCAGTGATCCCTCAAGCCTATACAGCCGTGCAACAATGGCTGCTTCATCCTGGAGATCTTGCATTCGCTCTCATGCAACTGGGACAGCATGCTCCAGCAGAGCGGGAATCAGACCTTAAGACAGCGCTTTTCAAAGCACTAACTCATCCAAACTCCATGGTTCGAGAGGCGGCTGTTTGGCGCTTGGATCGATTCATCGCTGAGCCCGAAGTTCGTGCAAAAATCGAGTATATTGCAAACGGCAACGATGCGTCTGAAGCTGTGCAAGACGCTGCAAAAGATCTGTTAGATCTCTAGTTAGTGCTGAGTGGGGAATGTCCAATTCATCGACCTGCATCATTCGTGTGATCAACGGAGCCCTCCGCAGCGCAGGCGAAAACAGCAAAGAGTATGCAGAAAACTATTTGCGAAATCTGTTCCTTCGTAACAACGCACCAGATCTCAAACTTTCGGTCTACGAAGCTGCTGGCGAACGCCGTGAAGAAATCCACGTGAAGCATATCGTCGCGGGAAGCAGCCCGCAGCCAAAAGATCCCAGTTACAACATTGATTGCCGCGAAGAAGTCACGAATCTCAAAATCAGGCTGACAGTGTCTCCGGGGAGCGAACATTTTGAAGCGCTAAAGATTTTGCACCAAGAAATGGATTTGACTGAGAGTCAATTTGAGGCGTTGGTCAAGAGTGTGTCCAAGACATTTCCGACCGCGCCCAAACATCAAACAATCGCGCGAAAAACACTGTACGAGTACCTCAAAGCTCAAGCGGACGACGAATGGAAGAATTTTTTCCAAACTCCAAGCGGTGCCGAGTGGCTGAAAAAGGTTTCGAAAAAATAGGGCATCTATCGTTGCAAGCCAGGGCGGCACTTGGTGTCCGACCAATCCTTCAGAGGTCGCGCGACACATCCGTCGCGAGCCTTGGTCGCCTTCGTTGGCTGCCGCAAGCTGTCTCCCTCACCCCGAGTAACCGTATGGAATTTCGCATAGCTGACACCTTCACCGACAGCCTCGCGCGACTGACAAGCGACGAACAAAAGCTGGTCAAAACCACGGCATTCGATCTTCAAATGAACCCGACGGGGACCGGGATGAGCTTTCACAAGCTCGACAAAGCGCGGGACAAAAACTTTTGGTCCGTCCGCGTGAGCAGCGACATTCGGCTCATTGTGCACAAGTCCGGGACCAGCTTGCTGCTGTGCTACGTGGACCATCACGACAAAGCCTACGACTGGGCCGAGCGCCGAAAGCTTGAGACGCACCCCACGACGGGCGCCGCACAGCTGGTCGAGATCCGCGAGACGGTCAAAGAGATTGTTGTTCCGATGTACGTCGCGCCCAAGCCGTATGTGATGCCTGCGCGAAAGCTCTTCGAGCACACAGTCAACGAAGAGCTGTTGTCCTACGGTGTCCCCGCAGAGTGGATTAAAGACGTCAAAGAGGCCACCGAAGACAGTTTGCTATCGTTGACCGATCGATTGCCTGCGGAGGCCGCTGAAGCCCTTCTAGAGCTCGCTACGGGCGGCAAACCACGGGTTGCAAAACCGGCAGCGCCCACCGCGAGTCCGTTTGATCATCCCGATGCACAGCGGCGCTTTCGCGTGATGACCAACGTGGACGAGCTGCAACGTGCGCTGGATTTTCCCTGGGAAAAATGGACGGTCTTTCTTCACCCCGAGCAACGCCAGTGGGTCGAGCGCGACTACACCGGCCCCGCTCGTGTTTCGGGTTCGGCAGGGACCGGCAAGACCATCGTGGCCCTCCACCGCGCGGTGCACCTCGCTCGCAAGAACCCCGACGCTCGCGTGCTTCTCACAACCATTTCAGACACGCTTGCAAACGCGCTGCACACCAAGCTCAAGCGCCTCA
>JANNCG010001049.1:0-9980 GCA_031386385.1 Myxococcales bacterium | reverse complement strand
GAAGAGCTCGAAAAAATTGCCCGCTCCTGCGAGATCAACGGTGCCACCGACGGCCATCGAGCTGGCGTATCGAAGCCATCCCTCTGCGCGGACACCGATGAGAAAGTCTCGGCGCCGCAACACGATCGGCTCCTGCGTTCTAAACTCGATCCGTGTGGTGTAAGTCCGACTCTGCGCCGGTCGGCTGACCAGCGAACGGCCCATCACAAACACGCCGTAAGCATCATCGAGTGCCTGCAACGAACGTGAAGAATCCTCGGGAATTTGCAGCGTGGCGCGGTTGATCGCGAGCGTTGCATCCATGTGATCTCGGTAGACGCGGCTGTCGAAAGCAAAGCTCCCCGTGATCTGCGCAAACAGGTTGCCTTCTTGAACCGCAGGGAGGTTGTCGAGGACCGGCCTTAAAACAACCCGCGCGAGCTCTCCCTGCGAGCCTGCAAGGTCGATCAGCCCCTCAGCGGTCACAGTCCCGCGCTGATTGCCCGAGCCCATAGAAAGGGTAAGTTCGGGTGAAAAATAAATTCTTCGCCCAGCAGCTGCGAGTGAAAGGTCGATGTCGCGCAGAGGCATTCCCATCCGCTCAAGGGTCAACTCTCCGTGATGCAAAAACAGATTTCCGTTGATGGACCGCGGCTGCTCGGCGCTCCATCCCAAACCCGCCGTGAGCTCGCCGCTCACCCGAACGATGGGGCCGGTCTCAAGCAATGGTGAGATCGTCTCGATCGGAAAATTCACTGAATGGATGCCAACTCGAAGCTTGCTAAACAGCAGTTGAGCCCGCTTCCAGTGGCCCTCAAACGGCGCGCCCGCGACGACACGAAGGCCACCAATGGGCGTGTTATCCGCAAGCTCAGTGGGATCGCATCCCGCCGCTCCCTGATCACCGGGCGAGACGGTGAAACAGCTCTTGGTCTCCCAGCGTGGGGTCGCACAGTTATCGCGAGGGCCGGGGAGGGTGCACGCGTTAAAAATCCCTGCGCGAAACGCAACGTTTGCGGCCCCCTGGTCTCGCACTCGCCACTCTCGAATGCTCGCGTTGAGCAGCAGCGGTCGGTCTGCGTTGTCGGTGTCTGTCAGCGAAAGCGCGAGCCTTCCGCTTACTCGGTTGCGTCGCGCCCAGGGGATGCTGCCAAGATCAAAGGACGTTGTTCGCGCGCTCAGCCGTTCGATGTCAACATGCTGGATCGCGTCGGTGCCTTCAACAACTTCGCGAGGATCAAGGACAGTGCGCAACTCAAAGACGGCACGCACAGGCTCGTCTGTAGCGATTGGCGACCGAATGTTCAACTGCGCGTCGAGATCAAGGAGCGCCCGCTGAAGTAGCGGCAGCTCGCTGTTGGCCGCGGCGATGTCAAATGAGAGATCGACAGAAGCTTGTCGGTCCGCTTCGATCCAGTCGAGAGACGTGAGTTCAATGCGCGCGTTCGTGTGAATGGTGGGGCGAAGCATTGGCCCATCAATCCGTGTTTGCACAGCGATGGTTCCGGGAAGATTAGGCCGCGCGAGGGCCGGGAGCAAGCGGCCTGCGGTGACGGTAAATGGCCACGAGTCGTTTGTGAGCGGTCCGGCTTGGATGCTTACGTTTACGGCAGCTGCTGCGAGAAGAGTCGTCGCTTGCTCGGACCAGTGAAAGAAGTTCCACGTCTTGCCTGAGCCACGAAAAGACGTGAGCTCGTTGCTCGCCAACTCGACCCCGCGAAACCACGGACCTGAGGTCTCTCCTTCGGTCTGCACCATAGCGGTCGCGAAGCGTGAATCTTCAGCAGAACAACTGCGCGGCAACTCAATTTCTCCAAGCGGCGAGTCACTTCCGAAAGCCAACGCAAAATCGGTCCTCTGCGGAACCTCAACGCTCAGTGGCATAGTGGCGCAAAGCGCACCACGAAGCCGAAAGGGTACGGTGAGTGGGCGGGCACGAATCGCCCCATTTGCAAGGACACGTCCAAACAAACCTTGCGCGAGCGCTGCCTCAACGCTTGCGCCAACCTGCGCGTGTCGCACATCAAACGCCAGCCGGCCCTCTAACGGCCCGCCTGGCTCCGCGCGGCTCGCGGTCATTTCAACGTCGCCTCCACCACTGAGGACAACGCCACGAGGCAGAAATTGCTGTAAAATCGCTACTGGAGTTCTACTCGCTCGGACATCGATCGCGTCCACCGATTGGATGATCTCTCGGATGTTCGCAGCGTGAATGCTCCGGGTTCTCGCTCTGATGTCGACGGTGATTTCGGGTCGGAGTCCGCGAGCGTCGCCGTACTGCAGCCGTGCTTGAAGGTGATCAACATTTTCTTGCGCCGACGATTCTAGATGCAGCGCGACCGCCCCAAGAACGGGAAGCGTCCCCCCGGTCCATTCAATGCTTCCCGTGGGGTGTTGTTGGTGCATTCCTAACGTCCCAGTGACCACTCCGTCGAGGGGACGCTTGAGACCGATTGCGCGTGACAGCCAAGCAAGTGAAAGCGATGTTAGATTCGCGTGAACTCCGCCCCCATCCACGATCACATCGGCGGTGGCGCCCTCGTCGGTCCGCAGCGATGCCGAAATGATGGGGCGTTGTCCTCTCCGAACGCGCACTGATGCATGCAGGCGGCCCACCGCGCCTCGGACCTCAACTCGTGTATCTGCGACCTCCATCTCGACGCCGTCCGCTCGACGACGAATCGTAAAGTGCCCTTGTGAGTCGGTGTGTCCACGCAGGGCGTCACCCCCGATCGCGGCGACACGATCGGCGTTCACTCGAAAAGTTCCGTTCAGCCGATCGAGAGGATTGCCGTCAACCTCGACGGTGCCGTCGAGAGGCCCAAAGCCTGCGGTCGAAAATCCAGCGACCTGCGCGCGCGTGTGAGTTCTGATCGCGCCCGCGTCGCTGCGCTCGAAGTCTCCCGAGATATTTGCGCTGGACGCTCGGATACCGCCAGGGATAACCAGCGAGCGGCCGCGTGCGGTGTACGTGGCAGAAAGCAGGCCGTCGCGACGTCGCACGTGAGCGCTGTATCGTAGCGCGCCCGAGATTCCAAACTGACGAAGCATCGGAACAGCGTCTGCATTTTGCACTGACCCCTCCGCCTGAACATCAATGGGGTGAGTGGGGTCCCGCAACGCGACGGATCCGTGCGCGCGAAGCCCCAGTGCCGGCACGTCGAGATCCTCGATTCGCAAAGTGTCCGGTGTCAACTCTGCGCGCCCGCGCAGCGGCGGGATTTGCACCCCGCCAACGGTCGCCAGCAACCCCGTGGTGTCGACCTCGATTCGGTTGCCGCGGCGCACGAACTGCACCTCCCCGGTCGCGCTTGATGACGGAAGCGTCCGATCGATGCGAGAGAGATCAAGCGCAGACACGCGAACGGTAGCGTGCAATTCTTCCCGCATTCCAGTGAGAACAACCTGTACGGGTTCAGCGCCAATGGAGACGCTTGCGCTAAGCGCTAACGCTCCGCTGGGTTGAACCGCAAACGTCGCGTTGTGAATTGCTGCGTCGAGTCGAATGGGACTTCCGATAATGCGAGACAATAGCGGGGCGCGCGCAACGCAGTCTCGCGTGGAGATGTGCGTGCCACTTTGATCGACGTCCAAGCTCACAGAGCAATCAATCTCTGCGCCGCGAAGAGCTGCGTCTGCGTGGAGGGTGCCGGAGAAAACGTCCGCGACAGGAGGCTGATTTTGCCTTGGAATATCCAGTCCAAAATGAGCGCTGGCCTGCAACACGCCATACTGAGCGTGCGCAACCGTTGCGTTGTCGAGTGAAGAACGAATCCGCACTGGATCGGTCACTATGGACGTATCGACGATCGCACGATCAATCGTTGACACAAACGCTGTGTGATCGATCGTGATGTGGTCCACAGCCAGTCGGATGGCCGGAAACCTAAGGACGAATGGCGCCTTCGGTGCGCTCGGTCTCGTCGACGGCGGCGCCGAGGTCCGGGGCGCGCGAGTGGGCGGGTCAAACGCAGGTGCGATGGAGGGCGTGTTGCCACCGTCGAAGATCAAATGCAGCGCTGTGGCGTGGAGGGTGAGGCTCGGCATTTGGGCGTTTGCGCGTCCCAAAAGCGATCGAAAAACCTCCGTCAGCGTGCTTGCGCTCAGGGTCGCTCGTTCGATCACCAATCTGTCTTGCTGATCTCTCAACGTGACGTTGCTGACGAACAAACCACGCCGTGGAGAGAGGACATCAACGGATCCTAGATGTAAATGTCCCAAAAATTGTCTGGCTAAAATGGCGTTGGCGATATCGCGCACACTCCCCCGACCGTGAACCGACGGGAGATGAATCAGCAGACCGAGCACGGCGCAGAAAAGAAACAGTAGTGCCGTCCCAAGCCGTCGCAGCATCAGTAGGCCTCGCCGATCGCGATCGCGATTTCACCTGGAATTTGCAGGCCAAGTAGGCTGCAGGGAGGCCGCGACACAGCATAGTATTGCGGGTATGGCGTCAGGGGAGCACCCGCTGCAGCGGCGGTGTTGATCGACGCAATCTCATTGCGGTATGTGGCACAGCCGATGTCGTCCAAGCGCAGTCCAAAATCCAAACGAATGACTCCGATAGGAGAAATGTAGCGCAATCCAACACCAGCGGTGGGGTGGGCATCGAGATGAACCGCGAGCATCGGACCGGGAATCGGAGCTGGCCTCACGGTCGCGTCGATTTCGCCCGCGCGTTTTGGGATATTCTCCGCCGGTGTGGGCAGCCACCCAAAGACGTCGCTGGCGTCAAAGAAGCCGATGATGCCAAAATTCCCAAGATACCAACGAAGCTCTGCGGAGGCCTCCCATGCCCCGAGGCCACCAATGGCGAGCAATCGGTTGGTGTCCGGCAGCGCCTGACCGTTGTCCGTGCGGACCTGAAGCGGTCCCACAACATCTGGACGATTGCAGCTCTCCGTTCGGACCGACGCTCCGTCCGGTGCGGTGCCAACGCAGGTTTGGCGTGGGACCGTAGCAAGGGCTCCAACCCGGTTGAACGCGTACCCGCGGTTGTTATTTGCACCGCCCGAATAAAACCTAAGCTCTTGCGGAACAGGCCAGTCGCCCACACCATTTCGAAATCCAGCGGTCAGGCCAAACGAGCCACGGATCGCGAGCGTGAGCGTGCGAAGTAGGGGCAGAAATATTCGCCCCTCGAACATCCCACGCAAAAAGCCATACTGATTAAGATACGGAACCGGGTAGCTGCCCTGAACGCCCATCCGAAAGTAGCCGCCGTCTCGCGTGGCCAACGGGTTATCGCGAGCGTCGTAGACCATTTGCGCGTCCAGATACGCATAAAACTGGTCCCGGTACTCAGCGGCATAAATGGGGTCCGTAAGAAAAAACTTCTCTTGCCCAAAGTACGCGACCCCCGCGCCCCGAGCCGAGAACGAGAGGGACAAATTGCGAGTGGCCGAAAACTGCACACCCACTGAGCCTCGAAGGTACACGCGCGAGGCCCGGTTCGGGTTAAATGGATCTGGACCCACGTCGAAGAGCGCCCCGGCGACAACAGACCCTCGAGTGAACACTTCTGGCTGACGAAACTCAAGAGATGCCGCCAACCCCGGCGCAAAACTCCCTGCAAAATTCCCAAGAATAGACGGCAAATACAACGTCGGACGAACTTCGCCCGTAAGTCGTCGCATCCCGCCGAGAAAATTTCGCGACTCAAACCGCCAGGACGCTCGCACTGACGAGCGAAGCTGATCGGTCTCGGCACCCACACCAAATCGCTGAAAAAATACAGCCTTTGGCGACAGTTGCACCTGCAGATCCACCCGAATCCACTCTCGCAGGACCTGTTGTGTGTCGGGGTCGCGCATGGTGTCGCCACAGCCAGGCTCACCCGTTCGGCACCGCACCGGAACGGGCGTGACGCGCACAATTCCAAACGCCCCGAGGTCGAAGACCCTCCGCTGCGCCGCGGCGATTAACGAGCGAGTGTATGGCGTCCCTGGCTCTATCGCGAGGGCGGTTCGCACCGGTGCCTCTGGATACCCGCTCGGCAGCAGTCCGTTGATTGTTGAACCGGCGCCAGCACCTTCACTAACCTCGACACGACCAAAAAACGACTCGGGTCCCGGGTCCAAAACAAATATAATATGTGCATGATGTGAGGCCGGATCCACCATCGCACGAGAACGAACCCTCACTGCCGCGCGGCCGCGGTTCTCAAGGATCGCGCGAAGAAGCTCTCGATCGGATTGAAACGCACTTTCGGTGAATGGGCTTCCGATTTGCAGCCGCAAGGCATCGCGGACGCCAGCGCAATCGGCGTCTGAAATGACCCGCTCACTGCCCTCATCGCAGCCAGAAAGCCAGAGCGTCGCGACGGTCGTTCGTTGACCTTCGTGCACTGACACATCGAGCGCGACGAGCCGACGTCGCTCATCGGTCTCGACGCGAAGTTCTTCGACACTCGCACCGTAAAAACCCTGCGCTCGGTAGTTGCGCTCAATGCGCTCGATGTCCCGTCGAAAGGTCGTCGAGTCATAATACTCATAGCGACTTACAAGCGGAATTCGCGGGGTAGTCGGAAAAACCGAAGCCTGCGTTGCCAGCTGCGCACGAAGTGAATCGGCGTCCACTTGGCGCACACCATGGAGCCGAACTTGGTCTACGATCCACGCCGTGCTCTGCGGCGCTCGACATCCGAGCAGCAAACACAACAAACCAACCCACAGCGACGAGCGGTGTGTATGGACTTGGTGTTTTGCGGAGTGTGAAGTCATCTCAGTTTCGGTACAAGCAAGCAAAAGGTCTGGTGAGTGGTGAGCGAACGTCGAACAGTGCTGAAAGTGTTGACCGGTTGTGCCGGTGCCGTTGTCGGAGCAATCGGAGTCGGAACAACCGGTGCGTTTGTCGCACAATCCGAACGGCGTACAAGTAGTTCTGGCGGGGGAGCGAACGTTTGGCGCCGAGTTGCGCGCCTTGACAGCCTTGAACGTGCCACACCTGTTCGAGCCGCGGTTGTCGGAAGCGAAGAGGACGCGTGGATTAAGTCACCGGACCGACGCATTGGCGCGGTATGGCTCGTGCGCACCGACGAGCGCACGGTGGCAGCCTTTTCGGCAGTGTGTCCTCACCTGGGATGCTCAATCGATCACGAGGGCGAACAATTTGTGTGCAAGTGTCATGAGAGTCACTTTCGTGCGAACGGCGAGCGTGTTGATGGGCCCTCTCCGCGAGGAATGGACGCACTCGAAGCGCGCGTTCTAGATGGATGGGTCGAGGTTCGGCATCGGCGGTTTAAGCTTGGGACCCATGAAAAGGTCGAGGCTTAGATCATGGATCTTCGCTCAACTCTTCGCGAGTGGTTTCACAACCGTCTCGCTCTGACCGATACAATGCGGCTGACCGTGGATCGGCCGTTGATTGGCACCCCACAGTGGATTAGCGCGCTAGGGGGAGCGATGGTGTGGGTCTTCGCGCTGGAGATTCTCTCTGGCTTTGCGCTCGGAAATTTGTATGCACCCACTACTCGTGACGCCTGGGCTTCCATTGTCTACCTTGAGCGCGTGGTGTCTGTGGGGGCGCTCCTTCGAGGGTTTCACTACTGGCTTGCGCAGTTCATGGTCATCCTTGGAGTTTGCTACTCACTCGCGATCGCCGTCTCGGGCCAGCATCGAAAACCACGAGAGGGTCTATATTGGTCTTCGCTGTTGGTCTTAGGTCTGCTCGTCGCGCTGGCATACACCGGCGCGCTCTTGCCCTGGGACGAGCGAGCGTTTTGGATAGCCAAAGTCGAAGATGGCATCATCGGGACTTTTCCAGCGATAGGTGTCGCAGGCCAACGCGCGCTTCGAAACGGACCGGAACTTGGGACCCCAACGCTCACGCGAATGTACACATTGCACACGACACTGTTGCCGGTGGTCTTCGCTATAATTTTGTACTGGCGCGCGGTGATGCAAAATCGTCACGGTGTGGGTAAAAGCAGCGCCAATGTGAACGAAGAGACCAGCGTTTCGGGAGAGCGGACGTGGCCGAACCAGACCCTTCGCGATTTGCTCGTGGCGGCACTTTTGGGCATCATCGCTATGGTGGTCGCGAAGAAATTGGGGGCGCCACTGGATGGTCCTGCGGATCCAGAGCGAGCCGATTTTCCAGCGCGCCCAGAGTGGTACTTGCTTTGGCTGTATCGCCTTCGAATGCTCTTCGAGGGGAGCAATGAGCTCATCGCGACTGCGATTATTCCTGGGGTTGCGACAACGCTGCTCATCGCGGCGCCTCTCGCAGATCGGGAGAAAAAACGCGTCGGAGTTGGCCAGGCAGTCATTGCGGTGACGCTCTTGGCCCTCGCCGGGTACACCGCATGGAGTGTCCGCGCGGACTCAAAAGATCCTGGATTTGTGCGGGGCCGAGCCGCCGCCGATGCCAGAGCGGTGATGGCGCGAAGATTTGCTGCGGATGGGGTCGGACCTGAAGGGCCTCAAGATCTGCTGCGAACGCACCCGAGTGTTCGACCCAGACTGCTGTATCAACAATCCTGCGTTGGCTGCCATGCACCGGCAAACATCAGCGGGCGCGACCCACAGGGACGTCGAACAAACGCGCGCGGCCCCGTGTTAGAGGGATTCGGGTCACGAGAGTGGGCCACTGCGTTGATGGTGTTTCCGAAGCATCCGTCGCTCTTTGGACGGGCAGAAATCAACGGAATGCCGCCACAACGGGACATGGACGCGAGCGACCTTGCGAATGTCGCTGAGTACTTGTACTCACAATCGGTCGAAGCTGGCGACCCCGCGGCGGACGCGGCCAAGGTGCGAACAGGCTCAGAGCTGTTTCACAACAGCTGCACGATTTGTCATCAAGGCGAGGGCGATCTTTCTGGAACTGAGGCCGCCGATCGAACGGCGCCAGATCTGACGGGATGGGCATCGAGTGCATGGATTCGAGCTCAAATTACACAGCCTGCGCATCCCTCACGCTACGGGACCGCCAACGAGATGCCGTCGTTTGCAGACGAGCTCCAAGGCCGTGATCTTGAGATGGTCGTTCGTTATGTCCGTTCGCTCAGGTCGCAGCGGGCACCAGCCGTTCAACAGCCTCCTCCGGTCGAAACTCCTGCAAATTCGCCAGAAGAACCACCTGCATCCTCCGACGGCGGAATTCGACGGGACTGAGAAAGAATCTTCAAAGCTTTTTCGTACAGTGACACGTCGAACACCCCCACGAGCACCACACACCGCGCTGGGGCTCATCGTTGCGGCGCCTCTATGACGACAACCCAAAGCTCGAGATCTTTTCGGACCCTTGCCTGTGTTTTAGGAATTTGCCGTGGAGCGTCGGCGCAAGAGTTGCCCAGGCTGCCGACGGACATTCCGCAGTCGAGCACCGCAGCAACGACAGCCGCCACAAGTGCCGCCACAGGTGCTGCGTCGAGCAGCGCAGGCACAGGTCCGAATAACGGTTCAGGCGACGAAGAGCGAAACGTGAGCATTCGTGCTGGCGGAGACGTGGGCTATGCGTCCCTCGAGGGTGACAGCTTTTTAGCCGTCAATGCCGAGGCGCTGCTCCGAGTCTGGAACTTTCGATTCGATCTCGCCGCGCCGCTACGCTTCAACCTGAGCCAGGGTTTTTCGCTGCGCGCGCGCGACTGGGACGAGACGCGTGATCTTGCGCGGATTCCACGTTGTTTGCGGCTGGACTTGGGGGACTACGATCGTCCATCAGATCGATTTGACGCCACCTGCGGAGCGTACAAGCATACGGGCGCACAGTTTGAACGGGTGTATTTAAGCTCACGGATCGCGCCGTTGTCAAACCTCACGTTGGGACACGGTACGCTCGTCAATTCTTTTCGCAACTCGTTTGATCCAGACCACCCCGCGCTTGGAGCCAACACTGACTTCGAGCTCTGGGACTGGATCAAAGTGAACCACTTTGTCGATGACATCAGCCATCCGAGAGTGACCGGCGGACGAATCTCGTTTTGGCCGATCCAAATGCTCTCGGGACACAATCGCGAGTGGAGCTGGGACACGCGCCCCGACGAGCTCGATTTGGGC
>JANNCG010000719.1:0-3301 GCA_031386385.1 Myxococcales bacterium | reverse complement strand
GCGCAACCTCATCGGTGTTCAACGCGGCCGTCCAGGTACGGGCAGTCCCGTCGCGCTCGGTCAGGGTCAAAAATTTGAGTTCAGACACCGCCGCGACCGTGTGCACTTTGCCTCCCCGTGTGACGCGAATCGCGGCCGGAGGGATCTCGTCGGTTCCGGTGAAAACGAGCTCGTCCTCTTTGGCGACGACCAGCGTCAAGCCAGGCGCAGACCGTGAGGGACCCGACAATACAACGGTGTGCTTCGTCATCTCCCCTCTTATACCAGCGCAAACGCGCGCTGTGTACCAACGATGGACCGGTGGGACGGTGAATCAAACCGTTGAGCGCGAGAGCGAGAGCTAATCAGCCGCCAGAGTCCAGTTCGCTCGCGTCCGTGGGCACGAATGCATCGATCATCGGTCCAGCGTCGGGCACTCGCGGGACATCTGCGATGGAACTCGCATCCACCACGTCTTGAACTTGTGCATCGCCGACGGTCCCATCACACACTTCCGGTGGGCGACCGGTTGCCAGCATGGGCGCGAGGCGCGCTCGCACAACCGAGATACCAAAGCCCATCCCAATGTTTCCAAATCGCGTCGGAGTGACCATGCGATTCACACATGTACCGCTCATCATCGTGGAAGCTGTAGGCACGGGGCATTGGATATCGACAAAGCCACCAAGAATTCCTTCGATTTGCGTTCGAACCAGGCGCCCCGAAAATCCCGCCACCAGTGACTCGATGACCGAATCACCCGAAACATAGCCACCAACGTTACCCCGCCGCCCACCGCTGTCGCGCAGATCCATGTTGATGCGGGCATTTTGCAAAACCGATCTCGGGGGCAACCCCAGTGTGTCGGCGGGCCAATAGAGCGGAAATCCCAACCCACGCGACCGCAGCCGTCCTGCACTAATTGACCCCTGAAACTTGCCATAAATCGAGCGTTGAACGTCCGCCGCAACCACACTCTCCGCGACAATCGCGTACTCCCGATCAGGGATTGCCGAGCCACAATCTCGCGAAAACGTCGGCACGGCGTCATAAATACTTAACTCAACCTCTGGGTCGTTTTCAAACGACTCTACGCCGCTGACGACGAGCAATAATGGATGCCTCCCCCAACGCACCTCAGCTTTCATCACCGGTCTCATGCCATCGGGAAATCTCATTGGAAGCGTAGTGCCAAATGCGTCCAAGATGTTGGGCAGCTGGTTGTCGACTCCGCCGACACAGCCGGCTCCGGCACGACACCCCATAGCACCTACCCTCGAGCAACGACCGCTCGCCGAGGACTGAGACGCGAGGCAATTTTCTTCGGGATCAAGGGCGGATGGTTGATCCGGCTTGCCACAGGACAGCGCTGTTGAACCGTCACTCGCGGTGTGAATTCCGTCCAAATTGAAGCCGTATTGGACAGAGTTTTCGTCATTGGCAGTTTCGTCCAGTTCGAGCGCGCTTACGACGTAGACGTATGACGCACCAGGTAGGGCCACTGATGGGGGAGGCAAAACGGCGTCACCGCAGGACTGCTGCGAATCCGAGCGATCTGTCGGTGGGGACAGGCCAACTACGGAGCCACATCCCATGGCATAAGCTATAACCCATAAGCTGAGCGGTGTGAGCGAGTATCGTCGAGAGATTCTCATAAGATTTATTTTGCGAAGAGTAAGCAATCCCTCGATTGGATCACCTGGGATCATTTTTCGCAATGACCCGCGGCGTGCTTTCGACCGCGTTCGGCAGCGGATTGTTGTGAAGCCATCGATACATCGTTTTTAATCGATGTTTTCTCCCCATCGCGAGCGGTTGCCTGAAGCTATTCGTGAGCTAGAGGAATGATCGGCCTCGCTTCCCGTGCCAATTCCTCCAACAAACGGGTCTCCAAAGAAGGCTCCGTGACTCGTCCCGATGCCTCTACCGAACCGGGCAGCAAAGCAGGCGCCGTGACTCGTCCCAACCTCAGCTCAAGTTGCCGTTGTGAGAGTCTCGATTCTTCAGGCACGCGACAGGTGGCGACCGTTGAAATTCCTGTCAAAATTGAGTCAATCTGAGCTCCGTACCACTGCAGTTCTGATGCCCATTCACGACGAAAGGGGTACACGTCAATGCTCCTGGTCCGCCCCCCAAGGCAGTCCACTTGCACTCGCTCGCCACCGCTGAGCAATAGCTCAAACCGCACCCATCCTACGGCGTTCAGGGTCCGCACCGAAAACCTCGTGTGAACCTCGCCTTGCGATGTCTCTGCCATTGTCCAGATCATCGCGTCTGTAGGTGAAGGCGCCAGCGGCACAGTCCGAACTGCACGGACGCGAAGATCTCCCCACACATCAAACGTGTAGTCGCCAAAATCCGAGGGAATCGCGTCGAACATTGCCGTCCGCCCCGCAGCACGCACGATGAGCTCAGCCCGTGTGATGGCCTGCCGCGTCCCACCGTCGTAAACACTCAGCACCTGCTGAGGGGGTGCGAGCAGAAGCGCATGGCCGTGGACCCTCCCAAACGGCGTTGGGTGCCACGCAGTCAAACCACAGCCACGAGGCGCCAAGTCCACGCAGTCGGTGGCGCCGGACAGGTTCGACGATGAGATCCCCAGCTCTTGTTGCGCCGCGAGCGAGACATGTCCCCATCGGCGTGGACACTCCACCACGGACCCAGCCATCGGCTCACCGAAGTGCTCACGTGCACAGCGATCTGCGGTGCGATACGGCACCACGCGCAATCCCTTTGCTGCGAGTTCAGACTCCATCTCCGTGAGCTCGTGCGCAAACCAAAGCTTCGATGTCCCTGCTCTGCCGAAGCGAGCCCGCGTCACTGCGCTCTCATCAATCGCTCGAACCCAAGTGGTGCGATTGATCGCCTGCATAAAAACCGCCAAAGAAAACACAGACAGCGACGCAACCACCGCCACACGGCTTCGCCACCATGGAGTCTCGCGCACCCGCTCAAAACGAAGCGCTGTCACCGCAAGCGCCGGGGCCACTAGCACACTCCACCAGAACACCATCCAACCCGAACTACTCGCAAATCCACACGCCACGATGACTGTCGCGAGAATCCCAATCATCACCGCTGGGACGGCGACGACACGAGTGAGACTGCGTCGCCGTGAATCGATCAGGACAACCCTCCCGACCATGACGTTGTGGTAAGTGGTTTGATCGGGCGGCGACAATTCGCGATAGGGCATCGGGACTAGCAGCGATTTGACGGGTAATTCAACACGCACTTCGACGGTCCATTCACTCACTTCGCAGGCACCCATAAGCTGCGCTCCCGCGATCACCGTGTCGCTGCTGGATGAGTTGGTGTTTGT
>JANNCG010000647.1:0-3532 GCA_031386385.1 Myxococcales bacterium | reverse complement strand
CGCGCCGGCTTCGCCGAAACCTCCCGTGCCCGCGCCAATCGTTGGCATTGCGATCGACGTCCAGCCTTTCTCCTCCGCGAGCTTCACCGCGTTGCGCGCTGAGTCGCGGATCGAACGCTCAGACGATCGCCAAAACATGCTGATCCCGGCAACATGGATGATTCCCTTGAATGGCAGCTCGCCAGCTCCGGTCGCGACTGCGCCGCCAAGCGGGATTGCCCCGTGCTTCGCGACCTCTCGAAACGGCGCATAGCCGCCGCGCTTCTTGATGGCTCGCGAAACACCCTGGGGAATCAATAGCCACCACGGGATGATGTTGCGGTTCCATGCGTTTACGATCGCTTCAACGTCTTGGTCGAGAAGGTCACCTTCGACAACCTCAAAATTCATCGCACAACGTGCAGCGTAACACGGATTCACTTCACTTTTGCTTCCGTGGCTTTTTGCGCCACACGTAGCTCTGAATCACCAACATGTCGAGGTGTGGCTAGTTGCTACCCTGGGGCGAGTGTGCTGAAGTGTTTCGCATGACCACCGCCGCGACGACGAACAGCGATCGCTTGGGGATTGTCTATCCGGACACCGACCACATGGCAGAGAACACGCTGCAGCGATTGATCGCTGAGTTTTTGCGCCCATTGCTCGAGCGCTTTTTGCGAGAGGCGACCGAAGGTTCGCTCGCGAAAAAGAAGCGCTACCACCCGCTGCGGGCGCACCTTCCGTGCCGCGTGGGCGCCGATCAGTTTTGGTACTACCGCGAGCGCAACCCCAAGAAGTGCGTCTCTCCCGACGTGTACGTGATCGCGGGAGCCGAACCCACGAGCGCGCCTCCATCCTGGCTTTTGTGGCAGCTAAAAGCTCCACCACTGTTTGCGCTCGAAATCGTGAGCCAAGATGTGAGCAAAGACTACGACCTGGCTCTGCAGGCATACCAAGACACTGGCGTGCGCGAGCTCGTCGTGTTTGACCCCGACGCGCCGAAACTCTCAGACGCCAGCCAAGGGCGGCCCCGAGTGCGTTGGCAGGTCTATCGTCGTGATGGCAGAGGGCGACTGGTCTCGGTTGAGCAGAGCAACGCTGACCGAGTGAAGTGTGAAGCACTGTGCTGCTGGCTGCGTGTTGTGGGCACAGGCGAGCTGCGGTTGCTCCGCATCGGAGTGGGTGTCGGCGGGGAAGAGCTCTTTCTGTCTGCAGAAGAATACGAACGTGCCGAGAAAGAGCGCGAACGTGCCGAGAAAGAGCGCGAGCGTGCCGAGAAAGAGCAGGCACTCGCGTTGGTGGCGTCTGAGCGCCAGGCACTTGAGCGCGAGCAGCAGGCGCGCAAAGAGCTTGAAATCCTCGTCCAAAAGCTGCTCGCCGAGCGAGACAAACCGAGGCGCAAGAAGTCGCGAACATAGCCAAGCGCACGAAGTACACAGCCCATTTTGTCACTGTGTTACGACACTTCGCTACTGGCTTACGACAATTTTACCCTGCGAATTAGCTGACCGTTTCACCCCCACGTGAGCACTGCACCCGCCGCCGCTATTGCCGCCCGCCGCCCAACTGAATCGCCGGCGGCTCTGGCAGTGACGACGGATCGAGCATAGGCCTGCGCGGAGCCCCACCTGGCCCACCCGGTCCGCCCTGCTGACGCATCTGTTGTTGCTGTTGTTGCTGCTGCTGCATCTGCTGTTGCATCTGTTGCATCTGTTGCGCGCGCTGCGCTTCAATGGACGCGTACAGCTGCCGCAACCCCGTGGCCACTCCGATAGGCCCGTCTGCGCGAAGGGTCAGCGTTGCGCCTTCGCCGCGTCGCACCACAGAGAATGAGAAGTCCAGCCCTTCGGTATCGGCAGGGATCCCAGGCATCGCTTGTCCATAAAACATCGGAGCAAACGATCCCAAGGTCATCCGACCCGCGAGCACCGCATTCGCAGGAACAGTCCCGGCCAAATGCGTCCCTGCTAACAGTGCACGATAGCGCGCGACTGGCTCTCTCCCTTGCACGACGGTGATCCGATCGCCCACTGCCACAATCAACAGCGAGCGGCTCACTTGCTCAGCGATCTGCGCACGCTCTTCTGGCGACACCCGAGTCCCCGCAGGGATGCGAATGTTCTGCCCGATGCGCAACACGTGTCCGGTGATCCCAGGAGTCGGCATGACCATCGCCATGTCACGCAGTGTTGCAAATGGAGAGATCTGCCGCGCAGGAAGCGACTGGACCGCCACTCGAAAATCGTCGACAAATCGCTCAGCGTCCGCGCGACGAATGATACGCACCATCGTGTGGCCCTCGTCGGGGGTGTACGCATCCACACGCGACGCTGGAGGCATCACGCTTGAGAGCTCATCAAGAAGCCCTTTGACTCGCGCAAACTCTGGACCCGCCTGGGCTTGCACCATGATGTCTGGCACCGCTGCGCCGAGAGCGCTGGTGATTTTATCGCGGTCAAATCCAGACAAAATCCACGCTTGGGTGCTCGCGGGCAGGGCCGTTAACAGCTCACTTGATGCCTGACGATTGGCTGCAGAGTCGAGCAAGAATCGAGTTTGATCACTCGACGCACGACTCACTGTTGCAGTCAGCAGCAGGTGCATCGCGTTTTCGTCTTGGGTGAGCGCACCACGAACGTTGTCGATGTCCGACGCGATGGAGGTGAGCAGAGACTGCTGCCTTCGCACTTGCTCAAACATCGCGCGACGCAGCGCGGCTTCACCAGAGGTAGCGCGCGGAGGAGCTTGCTCGTCGAGCGCGGCGAGCGTGCGGCGGGACATGCGGCCGAGGATTCCGGCGCGAAGATCGAGGTCGAGGATGGGTGAGTTGTCCGGAGCGTTGCTGCCTTGGAGCCGCAGCCAGCTCGCTGATCGGGCGAGGATTTCGCGCGGACCACAGAGCGCCATCCAACCTACTGGCGCACGACGTGCGAGCCAGCAAGGCTCATCGGTCTCAGCTCCGGCATCGGCAGAAGTGGGCGCGTACACACCCTCAGACACAGTGCGCCACCCACGACCCTCACGGGCCTCAGTGGTGATCCCCAAGCCCGGCTTCAACGGCCACGCTGCGAGCCATTTGAGTGGGTTTTCTGTTGAGCTCTCAACCACTACGCTGACAACGGCGAAGGGAGACTCTGGATCAATGTGCCTCGCGATGGTTCCGGCTCCGGGGGTCAACTGCGGGACTCCACTGCCGATCACTTCATCAATTGATGGCCCCGGAAAAAGCATCGGAATCGCTCGCCGCAACATGGTCCCACGGATGGTCGCCACCATGTTCTCTGGCGCCGTCTGCGTCGCTGCGGGGGTTGTGCCCACGGAGGCCGCGTCCACGCTGCTCACATCCGATGCACTTGCAATCGCGTTGTTGTTTGTGGTTTTGCAACTCACTGCCACAACTGAAGTTGCAACAAGGGCCAGTGAGAGCAGCGAAACTTTAACAGACTTCATTTTCACAATCTCTATACCAAAGCGAACCATTTAAAGACTCCCGACGTTTACTTTGACTTGGGTAGCGACGTCCAGAATACCCGCAATCGAAGCACGAAATACC
>JANNCG010000642.1:0-3358 GCA_031386385.1 Myxococcales bacterium | reverse complement strand
AAGCAGGGGCTTAGCAGCTCGCTCTTTGCTGCGGCCCTTGGTCTGGGGCGCGTTAGAAGAAAAGAGCTCAGCCACCAGACTCTGGCTCGATTCAACCCTCCGGGCGGCCAAAAAATCAGCCAGATCGCGCAGCAGCCCGCTGGCGCTCTCGTACCGGTTGTTCGGATTTTTTTCTAAGCAACGAGAGATCAATCGCTCAAGCGCCGAGGGGACCTCGGGCCGCAGCTCGCTCACTGCGACGTAGCGATCTAAGCGAATCTTTTGCATCACCGTGCGTGCTACTTCTTCTTCGAAGGGGCGCTTTTGTGTGAGCATTTCGTACAGCAAAATCCCAAGCGAAAACAGGTCTGCACGGGCGTCCACTTTGTCGCCCAAGATCTGCTCGGGGCTCATGTACGCGGGGGTTCCGACCGAGCCAAGGGCGTCGTTGGGCTCATCGAGATCGCGCGCAATGCCAAAATCGGTAAGCTTGACTGCGCCGTTTTTCGCAAGCAACACGTTAGCTGGCTTGACGTCCCGATGCACAATCCGGTGCGCGTGGGCGTGGCTGAGAGCACTCGCGAGCTCGTACGCAATGGCGACGGTGGTGTTAATGGGCAGCGGTCCCGTACGCGCCAAGACCTGCATGAGCGACTCGCCCTCAACAAACTCAAGGACCAGATAGGGCCGTGTTTGGGTCTCGCCCGAGTCGTACACCGACACGATACTTTGGTGCGATAATCGCGACAAAAGCGCGCCTTCGCGCTGAAATTTGCGCCCCAACTGCGAATCACCCGAGATGGAGTGCTTGAGCACTTTCACCGCCACGAAGCGCCCCAGCGAGCGCTGCGTTCCGCGAAACACTTCGCCGAGAGCACCTTCGCCGACGCGTGGCCCGAGCTTCACTCCGGCGACAACGAGCTCGCCTGAATCATCGCGGGACGCCGTGCTCATGTGCAGCTCATCGTTGAATCACCACGGCTCACTGCGTACACGCCGCGCGAGGCATGCGAGAGATCTCTGTCAGTCGTGTGCGCGCCGCGGCCGCGCGAGGTGAGCTCGCATAGCGCTCAGTCAACAAGCGCAATGAGCGAGTCGCCTCTGTACACCAGCCAAGCCGCACGAAACACTCAGCCATCTCAGCCACCGCGTCGGGGACTTTATCTCCCGCCGGAAAATCAGCCGCCAATCGGCGAAACTCTTGGATCGCCGTCGCCCATCGCTGCTCGGCCATCGCCGCACGCCCAAGGATGAACCGCGCATCGTCGGCAAGCGGATCTTGTGGAGCCCGTCCAAGAAGAGCCGCGACCAATGCACGCAAACGCACATAATTCTGCGCATCAAGCGCCCGCTGAGCATCTGCGATCAGCGCTGCGTTGTCCTGCGGAATGCTCGATGGATCAACCGCCGGAGCGATCCCCGCGCGGCGCTCAAGCTCAAGCACCCGACCGTCAACGCGAGACAAAAGCCCGCTGAGCTGTGTTCGCGCTTCGCCCACATCGCCCATGGTCGCGCGAAGCTCATCGAGCGAGCCACGCAAGAGCCGAATGTCGCGGTCAAATCCCTCAAGTCGGTTGCCCATGTCTGCGACGGACCCGAGCTGATTTCGCACGCGCTCAAGGTCTTCGATCAGCGCGGCCACCCTGCGTTGCTGCTCTTCGAGCTGCGGTCGCCGCGTGCGCTCGCCGGCTTCAATCACACCCACACGACGATCGAGCGCCTCGTGCGCAGAAGAGGACGCAAAACAGCCATTGATAGAAGCAATGGCCAATGAAAATGCACACAAGTGAGCGAAAGAAAAAAAGTGATTCTTCATCGAAAATGACATCTCTAGCGAGCTTGTTCTAAAATTAATCACGGGGTCTAAAGTCAACGCGGCGGTCGCGTCCACGCGTGGTGTCATCGGTCCCTGCAGCGCCTTCCATTCCCTCAGACGAGACGGCTAGGCGGGTTTCGGCCACACCCATGGCGGAGAGATACCGCTGCACAGTGCGCGCTCGACGCTCACCCAGGGCGAGGTTGTACTCAGAAGTTCCGCTTGAGTCGGTGCGACCAATCAAGACGTACCGGGTGTTGCGCTCTCGGCCAAGGCACTCAGCCGAGCGACGCAGCACTTCTCGCGCGGGCCCATCAAGTTCGTCTCTATCGTAGCCGAAGAGCACAGGCTCAAAGGTGCACAATCGCCCGTGATTATCCTCGGGATCTGGAGCCTCGGCCTCCACCACACACCGACCGGCAACGCACGAGCGCCCGGCGGCACACGCGCGGGCGGGGTCACACTCGGTGCGCGCAACACACTGATGGTTCTCACAGCGTTGAGTCACCAGGCAGTCGTTGTCGCCCTCGCATGCGTTAAGTCCGCTGACGCAACGGTTGCGCAGACAGGTGTTTCCGGCAGGGCAATCAGCGGTATTTCGGCATTGCTGGCAGCGGCCGTTGACGCACACCTCTCGCCGAGCTTGGCAATCACGATCGCCACGGCAGTTGGGATATTCGACGCCCGTGCACCCAGTGAGAGCGAACAGGGCCAAAACCAGCAGCGCGACGGCGAAAGAGAGCGCAGATTGCGAGCGAGCGGCTTTCACTTTTTGCTCTGTTTTTGCAGAGAAAATACCTCTCACAGGCAACCGTGCGGTCGCAAATTGCGCGAATACAAACTTGAAATGTTCCGAACGGCGGAACCGGGTCGAATCGGTCATCGAGATTTTCCAGAGCGCGGTATACCCCATCCGCTCTAATTTTATGAAGCCCTGGCTTGATCTAGCTCACTCCAAAAAAATCCTCGCCCTCGCCGCCCCGGTCATTTTGGCCATGCTCACCCAGACGGGGGTGAACATCGTTGACACCTATTTCTTGAAAAAACTGCCATTTCAAGACGCTTCGGACGCCCAGGCGGCGCTCACCCCATCGCTTATGCTGCTTTGGGCGGCGGGCGGATTTCTCTCGGCGATTTCGATCGGAACCCTCGCCATGACCTCCCGTCGGTATGGCGAGCAAAAATACCACGAGGCGGGAGCGGTGGTTCCAAACGCGGTGTTGGTGACCCTCGTGGGTGGGATTGTGTTCACGATCTTGGGCTGGATCGCCATGCCGTGGATGTTTCGCGGGATTGTCAGCAACCCACACGTGGCCGAGATGGGCACCCTCTATTGTCGCTGGCGCTTCATCGGCGTGACCTCCATGGCCATGACCGCGGCATACAAAAGCTTTTTTGACGGGATCGGCAAGACCCACCTTCATCTCTGGGCCGCCATCATGATGAACATCTTCAACGCCGTCCTGTGTTGGATGTTGATCTTTGGCAATTTGGGCGCACCCAAGCTTGGGATCGAAGACGCCGATATTGCCGCTGCGATCGCGAGCTAAATGGGACTCATTG
>JANNCG010000616.1:0-3144 GCA_031386385.1 Myxococcales bacterium | reverse complement strand
TAGCAGGTAAAATTGGAGTTGTTTCTCGTTCTGGAACTTTAACTTACGAGGCAGTATACCAATTAACAAAATTAGGAATTGGCCAAAGCACTTGCGTGGGTATTGGTGGCGATCCAGTGAATGGCACAAATTTTATTGATGTGTTAGAAGCATTCAATGCAGATCCAAATACAGATGCCGTGATCATGATCGGTGAAATTGGCGGCGGTGCTGAAGAGCGCGCAGCTGAGTACATCAAAGCACGTGTGAAAAAACCCGTCGTCGGCTTCATCGCCGGTCGCACTGCGCCTCCTGGCAAGCGAATGGGTCACGCAGGTGCTGTGATCTCAGGCGGCAAAGGGACCGCAGCGGACAAGATCTCGGCGCTCGAAGCCGCAGGTGTTCGCATCGCTCCCTCGCCGGCACAAATGGGCGAGGCACTCAAAGCCCTCTTAATTGAGCGCGGGATGCTTCGAGCTTAGCTCACGTGGAGCGCAATTAAGCTGTCACGAAGATGACTGAAACTGGGCAAACAATCGCTGAGCGTTTTTTGCTCTTACGCTTTGTTAGCTCTGGAGGGATGGGGTCGGTCTTTGAGGGAAGAGACGTCGATACCAACGAGCGAGTGGCGATAAAAATCCAGCTCGCTGATTCTTCAAACGAGCGCTTTGTTCGTGAAGCCGAGCTATTGAAGGGGCTCGTGCACCCAAACATTGTGCGCTATATCGCTCATGGCATATTGCCTGACGGCTCACAGTACTTGGCGATGGAGTGGTTGGAGGGCGAGGACCTTCACACGCGGCTTCAGCGTGGCGTTTTAACGTGCGAAGATGCGCTTCAACTGGCTGTCTCAGTGGCATCGGCGCTGAGCCTTGCGCACTCGCAAAACGTCGTTCACCGGGATATTAAGCCGGCAAATCTTTTTTTGGTCGGAGGCTCTACCGCTAATTTACGCGTGCTCGATTTTGGCATCGCCCGGCACCGACCCCTCGATACACCATTGCAACACACCGCGACCCAGACCGGTCATATCGTGGGGACTATTGGGTACATGGCCCCCGAACAAGCGGCCGGAGAGACGGCTATCACCCCTTCGGTCGATGTGTTTGCGCTGGGCTGTGTGTTGTATGAGTGTCTGACGGGGCGAGCGGCGTTTGCTGGCGATCACGCGGTCGCGGTACTGGCAAAATTGCTCTGCGATTCAGTCACCTCGATGAGAGAGCTGCGCCCCGAGATCGCGCCGGTGTTCGATCACCTTGTGCTCTCGATGCTCAACAAAAAGCCTCACGAGCGCCCCGCCAATGGCAGCGCCCTTATCGCTGAGCTCGCGCGGGTTGAGGAGCCCACCGCAGGCCGAAGAAGTATTTTTGCCATCGAAGCGGCCGGCACGACGGGCGTCCATGAGCGGCGATACATCGCATTTTTGCTGATCGCTCCACCAGAGATGGCGTCCATGGACAAGACCGAGACGTCCGAGATTTCGGTGCGTGAAACTGAGGTCGCGACAGAGGTCGCGGCGCGCTACGGGGCGTCGGTGATCGCGCTGTCCAACAGAACGTATCTCGTTCGGGTCAGCGGTTTTGACTCTGCGACAGACACCGCGCGCACCGCGGCGGACTGCGGACTTGCGTTTGCGAACACTGCGGTTCACCGGGTCGCGGTGGCGATGGCGCCTACAGCCGTTGGCGCGAAGGACTTAGTGGGCGTAGCAGTGGATCGCGCAGCGGCGTTGCTGGCGATGTACAGAGACGAGCCCCGCAATTTGCTCATCATTGATGACGTGGTCGAGGGGCTGCTCGACGCCCGGTACGTCCTTGATCGGTCGCCGCGAACCGCAGTCCAAAGCGTTGTGAATGCTCTGCAAAATCCCGGGTCGAAGATGCTTGTCCGGGGCACTATCCTCCGCTCGCACCAGCGCGATAGCGAGGCACGTGCTGTGCTTGGGCAACCGCTGCCGTGCGTGGGACGAGAGCGAGAACTGGGTTCGCTCGTGTCGCTGCTCTCTGAGTGTGTTGACGAGTCGGTGTGTCGTGTAGCGGTCGTTTTAGGCGCCCCAGGGATCGGCAAATCTCGCCTGCGCGCAGAATTTGTAAAGCGTGTCCGCTTAACGCAATCAACAATGTATAATATATATTGTGAGGGTAGCGCGCTGGGCGCCAAGGTGCCGTGGGAGACGGTCCGTAGCCTGCTTCGTGGGCACGCTGAGGCGCAGGCGATTGAGTGGAATCTGTGGCTAAATTCACAGGAAAATGCACACCAAACGGTGCTCTCGGTTCTGTTCAATACGCCGCTCACTTCGGTCGATGCGGCGGCGCGGCAATCTCTGCGCGATAACCCCGCGCTGCTGTCCGAGCACATCGAACGCATGCTCACTGAGTTGCTTGCACAGGTGTTGGCCTCCAAGCCATGCCTCGTTGCATTTGACGATTTGCAATTTGGTGATCTCGCGTCGATTCAGCTTTTTGAGAGTGTCTTTCGTCGTCTCAAAGACAAGCCGTTGATGGTTCTTGCGTTGGGGCGGGATGAACTGACCGAGACGTTTGGTGAGCTATGGCGAGCCCGAGGTGCGCAGGTATTTCGGCTCGCTCCGCTGTCGCGCCGGTCCGTTGAGAAGCTGTTTCGTCACGTGCTCGGGACTGTGTTTGACCAGCAAAACTGCGAAGAAATCATCAGTCGCGCGGAGGGCAATCCGCTGTTCGTCGAAGAGCTTATCCGCGCGGTCGCAGAGGGGCATCAGGACGAGTCACCCGAGTCACTGATCGCCATGATGCAGTCCCGAATGGACAAGCTGTCAGGTCTTGAGCGGCAGATCTTGTACGTCATGAGCGTGTTTTTTGCGCGAACGACTATTGAAATGGTGGGTACGGTCTTGAGTGAGCAACCCACGGTCTTGCTGAAGGGTGCTTTTGAGACGCTGTGCGCTGGCGAGTGGATCTGTCCGGAGAGCGACGATCGTTTTCGATTTTCGCACGGGTTGGTTCGCGACTCAGCCTACCAATCCATGCAAGAGCAAGAGCGGATCGCGATTCACCGAGCGGTTGCCGATTGCCTGGTTGCGCGGCACAGCACACCGGCCATTGTTCTTGCAGAACACTATCGACTTGGAGGCGCTTCTGAGCATGCCGCTGCGCTTTTCGCAGAGGCCGCTGAGGAGTGTGCCAACGG
>JANNCG010000615.1:0-4775 GCA_031386385.1 Myxococcales bacterium | reverse complement strand
CGCCCTGCAAATGACGCGACTTCCCCGCCAATTTCGAAAAACCGAACACCCGACCCCTGCGCCAGACGCTGCGACATGAGTACCCCGCCGTCATCCAGTGCCCGACGCCGCGTCCTCGGCAGTTATTACACGCCCGATTGGATCGCGCGGTGGATGATCTCCCGCGCATTGTCGGCCTGCGACGAGCCGGCGGCCGGTAACCAGTTGGCGAACGATGCCTCGTGGCGAATCCTCGACCCGGCGTGCGGCGACGGAGCGTTTGTGCTGCCGCTGCTCGACATGATCGCCGGACAGCACGGCGTCGCGCCCGGCGATGTTTCGCGCCGTGCTTGGCAACTCGGTGAGCGCTCTCTCAGATCGCGTTGTACCGCTTGCGACGATATTGGGGCCCATCGAGAAGCCACTGTCGCTGGGCGTGTTTGCGAGTAGCACGTTTGAAGACCGAATTTTTGCAGCTGAATCGCATTTGGCTTCGCTCTTGCTCACCCCAAGTCCCGCACTTGTACTGCTGCGTAATCTTGTCGAGCGGGTCGCTGTTGATCCCAGCATTCGTCGTGTCGAGCAACTCTCGACTGTAGCCTCCATTGATCGTCGCACACTGGAGCGACGGTTTCGAGAAGATGTCGGTGTTGCTCCCAAATGGGTCATCCAGAGATATCGCATTCACGAGGCCGCCGAGCGGCTCAAGACGTCTACGCCGCCATCGCTGTCGGCGCTCGCAGCAACCCTTGGCTACGCCGATCAAGCCCACTTCTCACGTGACTTCAAAGCGAGCATGGGGTGCACACCACGGCAGTTTGCGCTGCGGTGCAGATCCAGTTCTTGAGCGCTCTCAGTGACCGCGCTCAGCGACTCGGACATCGGGCAAACCACAAGGACAAACCATGCGTGCGAGTGCTTTTCGAAAACCTCAGCGTTGTCGCGGGCAAGACGTTGGACTGTGAATTTGCTGGTCGTTCTACCAAGCGTCGATCGGTCGTTTGTGCGGGATTGTTGCACACTGAGCGTAGTTTTTGATTGAGCGACGCGCTCGGCGCGCCTAGGGTCCCGATCGAAATCCAAAGGAGCTACTCAATGAACGGACACGAAGTCGGAAAGCAATACGTCGCCCTGTGCAAGGTCGGCAAAAACATCGAGGCCCTCAACACGCTGTTCTCTGAAGGCGTTGTGAGTGTCGAAGCGATGGCGATGCCAGGGCACGAAGATCGCGCCACCAAAGGCATTGCAAACGTGCGTGCAAACGTCGAGAAGTGGATCGCATCCAACGAAGTGCACTCTGCAGAATGCCACGGTCCGTACCCCCATGATGATCGTTTTGCGGTGCGTTTTGTCTACGACATCACGAACAAGGCGAGCGGCCAGCGCATGAAGATGGACGAGATTGGGCTGTTCACCGTTGAGAACGGAAAGATCACCCGCGAAGAGTTCTTCTACTCAATGGGTGGCTGATTTTTCAGCGCGGCTCGTCTGGCACAAACACCAGCTCACTCGCCATGTAGGGGACGTAGCGAAAATCTTTGATAAACGAGACACGTCCCTCAACGCTCTCAAGCAGAATGATGTACTCGGGGGCCTTCGCGTCGAGTCGAAAGACGCCGACACATGGGCGCCCCTCACAGCGTCCAGTCCATAGGGTGAGGTCTCTCTCTTGCGCGTAGCGGCCAAAATATCCACCAACGGATTTGCCCTGTCGCTGCGATTTGGACACTAAATCAAGACGACATTCTTCAAGTAAGAGCGCTTGGACACCAGGCCAATTTCGGTCGTTGAAGAGAGTGACGTACTGCGACATCAGCTCGTGATGCCGGGCAGAGTCATTTTGGGGCGGCACCGCAAGAGGCTCAGCCTCAACGTACGATTTAAGGTTTTGTCGTCCACGAACGAGCAACGCTTTGACGGCCTCGACGCTGGTGTTTAAGTGCTCTGCGATCTCTTGCAGCGACTCGCCCAGGACGTCTTTTAAAATCACCGCGCTTCGCTGACTGACCGGGAGGGTCAAAAACGCCGAGAGCGCCGATCGAAGGACCGTGGGGTCCGAAGCGAAGTCATCGTTTGTCATGGATTCTGTCCCAGAAAGTGACTCAACATGGTTTCGGTCATACCGCCGCAATAGATCAAGCGCCGTGTTTTTTGCGATCCGAAAGAGCCACGGTCGCAGCGACGGAACCTCCGGTGACTGCGACAGCGCATAGAAGGCCTTCGCCAGTGTGTCTTGCACAACGTCCTCACCGTCAATCGCCGAGCCCACCAAGCGCGAGGCGTACCGGTGAAGGTCGGGACGAATGGCATCAACGAGAGAGAGAAAATGCTCGCGCGCGTTGGCGCACAGGGCCAGGTCCGGCGGTGACTGTTGTGGATCGGTCATTGGGGCACACAGAGCGTAACGTAACTGGCACGGCGACGGCGCGCCCAGAAGTTAGTTTGTCTCACACGCGCGTTTCAGATCGGCAGCGTACTGGTCAAACACTGGGCGAAAGTCCGGGAGCGAACCTTTGATCATCGGCAACATGACGCCACGAAACACTTCGGACATGGTGAACTCGGTGGTTCCGTCAGGGTTGCTCGTGAGGGTATAGGTGCGCTCGCCGCGAAACATCGGCGCCATGCCATCAGCCCAGACCATGCGCTTGTTCGCCTCGTACTCAACCACGGTCGGAGAGAACTTGCGATCTGGTGCGATTTTGACCCGAATTGTGAGCTTGGTGCCCTTGCTGATCTCGCCATCAATGCTGGTGACGGTCGAGTTCCAGTTCGGAAAATCCTTGGCGTCGGTCAGGCGCTTCCAAATCTTCTCTGGCGTCGAGCGGATGCTCTCGGACACGGAGTACTCCATACGAAAGGTAGACTCAGTCTTGCTTGTGGGTGTGCTCATCGGTGAATTGACTCTCAGTGCGGGTTAGGTCAGTGCGTTATGGACTCTTCTCGAGCCTGACAGCAACACGACGGATCACCCAGGGCAAAGGATGCGGTGGCCCTGAGATTTTTTCGGGTGGCCTGAGCTCCAGCCGATTCAACCCCGTTTGCGTTGCAACAAAACCCGCTTCGCAACCTGAACCAGCGCGAGGTACGTGAGGGTGGCGCCGATGAGAAAGAGAAAAAAACCGGGCGAAAGTGGACTAAATCCAAACCAACGAGCCACTGGCGAGAAGGGAATAACGATCGCAGCGAGGACAATGCTCAGCGTTGTGATGGTGAGCGCCCTACTGGGTCGACTGCGCAGCGGGTTGTCCTTTGTGCGAATGACAAACAACACCAGTGTCTGGGTCGCGAGCGACTCGACAAACCAGCCGGTGTGAAACAACACCTCGTTTGCGTGAAACACTTTGAGCAACACGTAGAAGGTCAGAAAATCATACAGCGAGCTCACTGGGCCAATCACGAGCATGAAGTTGCGAATCGAACGGATGTCCCAACGCTGCGGAGTCTTGATCGACTCTGTGTCTACGTTGTCTGTCGGGATGGTGATCTGCGCCAAATCGTACAACAGGTTGTTGAGCAAAATCTGTGTCGGAAGCATCGGCAAAAACGGAAGCACCACCGAGGCTCCAGCCATGGAGAACATGTTGCCGAAGTTTGAACTCGTGCCCATGAGCAGATATTTATGGACGTTTGCAAACGCACGTCGCCCCTCAAGGATCCCTTGGTGCAGTACGCCTAGGCTTCGCTCTAAGAGAATGATATCCGCCGCGTCTCGGGCGACGTCTACGGCTGAAGCGACTGAGATTCCAACGTCGGCTGTGTGCAGAGAGGGAGCGTCGTTGATCCCATCGCCCAGGTATCCCACCACGTGACTGCGATGTTTGAGCGCAAGGATCACGCGGTTTTTCTGTGCCGGATTCAATCGTGCAAACACGGAGGTCTGCTCTGCGACGTGCGCCAAAGCCGGCTCTGACATGCTCTCGAGATCTGTCCCGAGGACAATCGTGCGGACATCAATACCGACCTGCTCGCAGACGTGTCGAGTGACCTGCTCGTTGTCACCGGTGAGAATCTTCACGGTGACTCCGTCAGCCTTGAGCGCGGCGAGCGCTTCTTTTGCGCCCTCTAAGGGCGGATCGGCAAACGAGACAAACCCCAAGAGCACCAGCGAGTGCTCATCTTCGGCACGATAGGCGAGTTGTGCTGACACCGCTCGCGTGGCGACCGCCAGCACTCGAAGACCGCTCGCGCTAAGTGACTCGTATGTGTGCTGACATTGTGTAAGAGCTATTGCAGACAGGGGTAGCGACTCGCCGTTGGCTCCTAGGTACGCGGTCGCACAGCGAAGGATGCCCTCGGGCGCACCCTTTGTGATCAGCCATCGCTCAGCTTTTTGTTCGACCACGATGGACAGTCGTCGACGCTCAAAATCGAAGGGAACCTCATCGATTTTCACGTAAGTAAGCGCGTCGGCTCGCTCTGGTTGCTCGAGTATCGCCGCGTCCAGCGGACTCTTGATCCCCGTCTCGAATTTGCTATTGAGTCGGGCCCAAAACAACACGTCGTCCGATGAGCTGCCGCTGCAGTCGCAGGCGGACTGATACGCCATCGTGCCTCGGGTCAGCGTTCCGGTCTTGTCGCTGCACAGGATGTCGATGCTGCCGAGGTTTTGAATCGCCGAGAGGTGCTTAACGATCACCTTTTGCTTCGCCATTGCGACGGCACCACGCGAGAGCGTGACCGACGTGATCATGGGCAAAAACTCAGGGGTGAGCCCTACCGCGAGCGCTACGGCAAACAAGAGGGACTCAAAGGTGTTGCGGTGGGTTCCGATTCGCACGACGAGAATGAAGAGC
>JANNCG010000572.1:0-2837 GCA_031386385.1 Myxococcales bacterium | reverse complement strand
CGGCTTTGAGCGCGGGCGACGCATTGGCGCCTGGCCGAAGCGTGACGAAGGCCACGAGCGACTGACCCTTGAGCTCATCAGGCCGACCCACTACGGCAGCCTCAGCGACCGCGCGATGAGCGACAAGCGCACTCTCAATCTCAGCGGTCCCTAAGCGATGACCCGACACATTCACCACATCATCTACGCGACCCATGATCCAAAAATAGCCGTTCTCGTCACGACGCGCGCCGTCACCTGTGAAGTAAATACCACGGTTTTCTCCGATTTCTGTCCAGTACTGCTTCACGTATCGATCGTGGTCGCCGTACAGCGTTCGTAGCATCGAGGGCCACGGTTGCTTCAGCACCAGGTAGCCTCCCTCGTTGGGCTCGCACGACGTCCCGTCCTTGCGCACCACGTCAGCGACGACACCAAAAAATGGCAAGGTCGCGCTCCCGGGTTTTGTCGGCGTTGCACCGGGCAATGGCGCGATCATGATGGCCCCGGTCTCTGTCTGCCACCACGTGTCCACGATGGGGCAACGACCATTGCCAATCACGCGTTGGTACCACATCCATGCCTCAGGGTTGATGGGCTCACCGACAGTCCCAAGCAGCCGCAAGTTGGACAGGTCGTGCTTCATCGGCCACTGCTCTCCCCAGCGAATAAACGAGCGAATCGCGGTGGGTGCGGTGTAAAAAATCGTCACGCCCCAGCGCTCGCACACCTTCCACAGCCGTCCCTTGTCGGGATAATCCGGCGCCCCTTCGTACATCACCACGGTGGCTCCGTTGAGAAGGGGGCCATACACAACGTACGTGTGGCCCGTCACCCAGCCCACGTCCGCTGTGCAAAAGTACGTATCATTCTCGTGCAAATCGAAGACGTATTTGTGCGTGACCGCGGCGCCCACCATGTATCCACCGGTGGTGTGTACAACGCCCTTGGGTTTGCCCGTTGTCCCAGAGGTATAAAGTATAAACAATGGATGCTCAGAGTCCACGGGGATCGGCGCACACGTGCTGCTCACCGCTTCGACCACCTCGTGCCAGTAGTGATCACGCCCGGGCTCCATCGGAACCGCTTCTCCCGTGCGCTTGTGCACCACCACGTGTCGCACCGAAGGACACTGACTGACCGCTGCATCCACGATGCTCTTAAGTGCAATCACCTGCCCTCGTCGGTACGCTCCATCCGATGTGACAATCAAGCACGCCTTGGCGTCGTTGACGCGATCACGAAGCGCTTCTGACGAAAAGCCTCCAAACACCACAGTGTGCACCGCGCCAATGCGCGCGCACGCGAGCATAGCGACCGCGATTTCGGGGACCATTCCCATATAAATCGCCACTCGGTCGCCGGTGCGCACACCGAGCTTGCGCAGGACGTTTGCAAACGTCGAGACCTCTCGCTGCAGCTGTTGGTACGTCAAGATTCGCGTTTCGCCCTGCTCGCTCTCCCACAGGATCGCGGCTTTGTTGCGGCGCAGCGAGTTGGCGTGTCGATCCACTGCGTTGTAAGCAATATTGGTGCTGCCGCCGATAAACCATCGGGCGTCGGGCGGCTCCCACTCAAGAGCTTCTTTGGGTGGAGAAAACCAGTGAAAACCCGCCGCCATGTCCATCCAAAAGCCCTCGGGATCTTGGACGCTCTTCTCGTACAGCTCGCGATACTGCTCAAATGAGCGGACGTGCGCTCGTGCAGAAAACTCTTCGTCTGGTGGAAATACCCGTGACTCTTTGAGCAGGGACTCGATTGATGAATGTTCCATCCGCGTGACCTCGGCCGCGAGACTACTCTCACACGCCATCGTCGTCACGGGAGCAATGGGACAAAGATAGGCATTTTCCAAGGTTCACAAGCGCGGGGTCTAAGAGTATTTTCCTTTGTTCATGCCGACGAATCCAGCGGACGAGTCCTCTTTGCGGCGCGAGCTTAGCTTCGCCATGGCCGTCCTCGTCGTCATCAACTCAACGATCGGAACAGGCATCTTCAAGACCCCCGCGCGTGTCGCACGACTCAGCGGCTCACTTTCTCTCTCTCTCGGGCTCTGGGCTCTTGGAGCCCTCATTGCGCTTTGTGGTGCACTTTCGCTCGCCGAGCTCGCTGCAGCGATTCCCCGCGCAGGAGGGTTGTATGAGTACCTCCGCCGCGCGTACGGACCTCGTGTCGCGTTTGTTTTGGGATGGGTAAAGCTCACCCTCTTGATCCCGAGTGCCACTGGATCCTTTGCAAAGCTCGCTGCAGAATCGCTTGGGTCAGTCCTGGGACTCGCGCCAAACTCGGCCCGAGACGCGATCGTCGCGTTGTGTACGTTGCTGGGCTGTGCCGCAGTGAATCTTGTCGCGGTCGGTCTCAGCACCCGACTCCAGGGCGGGGTCACGGTGTTGAAGTATTTGGGTGTCGTGGGTCTCGCGCTCGTGGGGCTTGTGCTCTCACCGCACGGGAGCGTGATGGCTCCGTCGCCTCTTCCCACCATTCACAGCGGGCCGACAGTCACCGGTGCCCTTGCGGCGATGATCGGTGTGATGTGGGCTTATGACGGCTGGGCGGATCTGTCTGCCCTCGCGGGAGAGGTGAAAAATCCCTCACAAAATTTGCCTCGTGCGCTCGGTATCGGGACGCTGCTGATCGCGGGAGTGTACCTGTTGACCAACCTGGCGTACGCGAGAGTGCTTGGGCTTCAAGGGCTTCAGTGGTCGACTTCGGGGAGCCACATGGCGGCTGCCAACGTAGCGTACTTGACGCTGGGCTCTGTGGGTCGCACGGCGCTCTCAACACTTGTCTGCGTCTCGTGCATTGGCGGTTGCATGAGCTCGCTTCTAACCGGGTCGCGGATTTTTGTTCCGATGGCG
>JANNCG010000477.1:0-1997 GCA_031386385.1 Myxococcales bacterium | reverse complement strand
AGACCGATTTGCGCCACGATCCAAGCCATAAACCCTGTTCGTTTCGGGTGTCAGACCGACGCGTTGGTGCCGTCTGTCACCCCTCTGCGCTCTCGCGCATTCGAAACCAAGGCCAAAAGATAAATCCGGCCAAAATTGCAGCAAAACTGACCGCAGTGTACTTTGGCTCGCGCACGGTATACATCAGCACGATCGCCGCAGCGACGGTCGCAAAAATCCTCTGCGGCCACGGAAACCACGGCGTCACAAAACCATCCACGCGCACCGCAAACTCTCGCTCGCGGTAGCCGGTATCCGCCGAAGGCTCCGCTGCGATGATTGCAGAATCAACGATCGTTGCGCTGAACTCACCGCCGCGCTTCATGCGGATCACAGCGATGGCCATAAGCGCGTAAAACGGCCACGCGCCGAGGATAAAAATTTCGCCCAGACGCGCGACGACGGACTGCTGATAGACCACGGCCAACAACGCACACACGATCAACGCGTTCGCCGGAACACCCCTCCCCGACACCCGCCCAAGCGGCGCAAAGAGCAGCCCTCTGCTCGCGGCCGCAAACACCACACGAACGCCGCTCATAAACCCCACAGCACATGCCCCGAGCGCGGCGACTCCAACGAGCACGCCGACCATTGCGGCGCCACGACGACCGAGCAACACCGCTCCGAGGTCCACCGCTGGGGTGCTGTGACGGGCGAGCTCGCCGTGCCCAAACGCAGCGATGAACCCAAAGTTAATCGCAAGGTACAAACCTGCGACGAGCAAGGTGCCGACCAAGAGCGCGAAGGGGATGTTCTTTTTCGGATCGCGCAGCTCACCGGCGACGCTGGTGACGTCAATCCATCCGTCGTAAGCCCAGAGAACTCCAACGAGGGCTACAGCGAAGTTGGACGGCGACCACTCGGGGCTCACAACGGCAACGGCTGTCACGGGGGTGGAGAGCGGCATTCCGCCTTGAAAGGCACAGACGATCGCGAGCGCAGTGACCCCGAGGATCCCGAGAATTTTTAACACGGTGAGCGTGTCTTGAAAGCGCGCCCCCGTCCGGACGCCGCGAAGATTCACCGCGAGAATCACGGCGACCAGCACACTCTTGGCCCAGGGGTGCGCAAACCACGGACTCCACGGGACGAAGTACTGCGACGCAACCTGTGCAAAATAGCCCACCGACGAAGGGACCAGCACCACCATCATCGCCCACCCAAACGCGTACGCTGCCCAACGTCCCAGGCCCCTCTCAAGGTACAGCATCATTCCGCCTGTTGCGGGCATCGCGGAGGCAGCCTCGGCCACCGTGAGCGCCCCGAGCAGGCTTAGAAGTGCGCCCAGGATCCAGATCACGCAGAGCTCGACCGCGCCCGTTGTATGCCGTGCAACATCTGCCGGGGCGACGAAGATCCCCGTCCCGATCATGGCACCCGCAGTGAGCAACGTTGCAGAGCGGCGCGAGAGCACCGGTTGCAGGCCAGCGGACAAGGGCGTTGTAGGCAATGACGAAGGCTCGGTCACGCTCACAAGGGTACGTGGTTTTGCCTCGCGAGCGCAAACGAAGCAACCGCCCGTACGTGACGCCCGCTCTCACGCCACGCTCAGGTCAGAGCCCCTGAACTTCGGTCGTGCCGACAGCCATCACGCCAGTGCTGACCGACTGTGTATAACACTGTGGTCTAAAGACCTGATGATACACCTCAATGGCCCCTGCGGTCACAAGGGTGCCCACCGCGAGAGCAGCGATTTGTGCGCGGCGCTTGCGGGTCAATCGTAGGCGATCAACGGCCACATCGCAGTCTTGCGTAAGCACTGTCCCATCAGCCCGACGAAACAAGCGTATGCACGCACTCCCTCCAGTGGCGACTACAAAACCCTCAATGTCGGCAGATGTCATAGCAGATAAGTTGTATACACTCTTTTGGCAGTCGCCGCAAAATCGGACCTTCTCGTCACCGTCCATCTGATGCCACGATCGCGTGCATGGTGTGGCTACCTTGATTCGATC
>JANNCG010000435.1:0-1888 GCA_031386385.1 Myxococcales bacterium | reverse complement strand
CACGCACACAGCATCTCCCACAAACCCTGAGGAATGCCAATGACGATGGGGCCCTGAGCGCTTCGCGAGGGCATCTGCGCGGAGGCTTGTCCTCAGCGCCCCTCGAAAATCTCCCCCTACCTCTGGCGGGCGATACTAGTTGCTTGCAGGCCTCGGTGGTGTGGATTTTGGCCCAGTGAGGGGCTCTGTTCGCAGCAACAACGCGAGGGAGTGCGCCATGATGTCTTTGGTGGCTTCAACCAGCTCGTTGTCTTTTCGGACCGTGCGAAGAACGGTGAACTGCGCGGACGGCAGCGGCGTATTGATCAGGATTTTTGCAGCATTTCGCACGGCTTCAGGAGCGTCTATGTCCTCACTGAGCGCGAGAATGTGATCCATGTACGATCGCCCATAGCGCACATCAAGAGTGTCGGCTGAGCTCAGCATCGCGTTAAGCGCGAGCCCTGCGGCCCGTCGGCAAGTCGCGAGCGCTCCTTTGTGATCGCGCGTTGAGAGCGCCCCGTGGACTCGGCTCAGCTCCTCCATGGCGGCGTTGAGCCACGCGCGTGGGGGCTTTGAATACAGCCAGTGTGTTGGATCAACTTTGGGGCTCACGGTGGTCTAGTCTCGATAGGTCTCTAAGCGGGTTCCGGCTGGCATTAAAGATCCCTGAAGCGGGACGGGGCAGCTGCCTGAGTATCCTGGTCCTCGCGCGCAATTCGCGCTCCACGCCCAACCTTGCCCGCCCGCGGCGCAGCCCGCTGCAATCCCGTCAAGCATCTCGCTCATCGCGGCCGGAACCACCTCGTTGTACCGCCGCGCCACTGCGCGTGCGCGGTAGTACGCGCTCTCAATCACGAGCTGATTTGCAGACGTTAACCGCACAATCACTCGCACTCGCTCGGGGCGTTGGTCGTACTGAAGCGTTGGAATCTCGACCATTAACGCCTCTGCGAACGGGCGCACATAACGCCGCCCTGAACGCGTGGTGAGCGTGGCTTCAACGCAGGACCGAGTGAGCGCGATGCCGTGAAAATCGACGTTGACCGTGTATCCCATGCGCGCAAGATTCGCTCGCTCAAGCCAAGTATAGCCCACCAGTCCTAAGGGGATCGCAAGCATCCCTGCGATAACCGCTGTCCATACAGCGATCGAAGTTGAGACGACTCTTGGGGCTTCAGGCTCAGTGGTCACGTAGTGGAAGATACACTACATTTCGCTGAATGCTTAGCCCACAATAGACTGCAACGCTTGCGCGTGCGCCGCAGCCAGTGCGGCCACTTCGACCGTAGGACCGCCGACGAAGCTGAGCGAACTTCCACCCACTGCGCCGAGCTTTGTCATCGTGACGCCTGCGTCTACCGCAGCTCGACGAATGAGCTCTTCTTGCTGAGGTAAAAACGAAATCACCACGCGAGTGGGATCTTCGCCAAACATCGACGCTGCAGAATCGCAGCCACCCGGAAGCTGCACTTGCGCGCCAATGTTGCCGCCGATCGCGCTCTCAGCGATCGCTACCGACAGTCCACCTTCGGAGCAGTCATGGGCGCTGCTCAGCAGAGCGCGACGGGCGAGGGCAAGCAACAATTTTTGCAAGTTGGCCTCAGCGGCCAAATCAATACTCGGTGGTTTTCCCTGGATTTTGCCAGTCTTTTGCATCATCCACTCGCTCCCGCCAAGCGCTCCATCTCCCAGGGGTCCAAGCAGCGCGATCACATCGTTTGAGTGTTTGAATCCAAGCGTCATGATGTCGTTGGGTTTTTGGATAAGCCCGACTGCGCCAATCATGGGTGTCGGAAGAATCGCTTGGGGTCCATCGCCGCTGTCTGTCTCGTTGTACAGCGAAACATTTCCGGACACGATGGGGACGTCAAGAGCAAGACAAGCGTCGCGAAGCCCATCAATGGCC
>JANNCG010000424.1:0-3166 GCA_031386385.1 Myxococcales bacterium | reverse complement strand
GTGACAAACCCCAGGGCGGATGGCTTGATCGAGCCTCCGTATAAAAGCGTGAGTGTGTTCACGAGCGATCGATGGGGTGCACGGCGATAGGTGGGTTGCGGTCGCGCCCCATCCCATTGCGGTCGCGCATCCAATGGACGTATCGGGTAATTTCTGAGTCCGAAGGGCTGCGAGTCATCACGCCATTGGCTGCAAATCCACCGGGCTCTGCGTTCATGTCCACTGCGTGAATGAGCACCCGTCCGCCGCGTCGAGAGGCCACCGGAATCAAGAACACCAACACCGCATCCACTTGACCGATTTGAGGCGCGCTCCCTCCCGTGATCTCGCCTGTTGCCGGAACCCGCACCCAGTTTGGCGCTGTCCCCGCCGTCAGCGTCATGCGTTGTCCCGGTGCACTGCCGAGCATCAACTGAATGGGCTCTGCGCGCAGTTCTCCCCCAAAATTCTCAAGCGAAAACTTGGTGTATCCATCCCGAGGCACGTCGTACACAACGGACCCAGCGTTCATCGCGCGCATCCGGGTAGACCGCGGGACACTTGTCTCGCCGCTCAACAACGCAACCTGCAGATAGTTTTGTCCGCTCGAAGTCTTGCGCGACTCAATCACCAAGTGCAGCTTAACGATCCCGTTCTCAATCCCCTCACCGTGGGTGCTGTCGTTGCCGGGCTCTGTGGCCCGCCAACGATAAAACGAGATCACATTGCGTGCGAGAACTCGGTCGACTGCGACCATCCCCGAGTCGCGAATCACGGGCGTATCGTTGGTCGTGGGTGTCGTCTCAACGTTGCTGGGCGTGGTTGTGCTTGGTTTGTCGCAGCCGAACAAAGGCAGCACCACCGAAAAGATACAAAACGAAACTTGTCGACGCATGGACATTGGGGCTCTTGGTGCCCTTGCTTGTATCACCCTTCGGGGACCGTGTTTAGGGCGCCAATCGATCACGAAGCCAGAGCATCGGTTTTTCTAACACCATATGCAGCACAAGGGCCAAGGTCCAGCTCAGCAAGCAGAGGATTAAGAGCGAAAATCCCCACACAATCATCGGGTTCACGTGATTGAGCACAAACCCCACGGCGGCGAATTTTACCACCCGGTCCATGATGGGGATGTGCACCAGATACACTGCGTAGCCCAACGTCGCGAGGTAGAGCCACGGCCGTGCGCCCAAAAAGCGCTGCAACCCCGTTGCGGGTCCCATCAACAACGGGAGGACCACTGCGGTGTACATGACGCTGGTGACCGTCCCCCAAGCCCAGAGACTATAGTGTGTAAAACCCCGTGATTCTGCAGGGATTAACAAATACGCAAGACACCCTGCAGCGAGCCCGTAGCTTGCCCAGCGTGCCCAATTTTTTGCGAAAAAGTTCTGCAGTTGGGTCGAGAAGTGATGCACAACGTACGCGATCGCAACCCCTGCGATCAGCGTGTCATATCGAGTGTGTGTCCTGACGTAAATCTGCAAGAACATCTGCCCCGGATCCCAAGGCGTGTGAGCGCTATAGTAGATCGCATAGCGCACGAGGAGCGCTGAGAGCCATAGCCCCCCCAAGACCAAGAGCCTCGCGCGATGAGTCCTCATTTTTTGCAGGACCGCGACCAACACCGGAACCGCGAGATAAAAATGTTCTTCAACGCACAGCGACCAGCCCCAGGGGACAATCGCGTGATGCACATTCGAGTAGTAGTTGGCTAAGTACAAATACTCTTTGATGGCGACTTCGGGACCCAAATCCCTGCGTGTCAGGCGCCAAGTCAGCGTCAAAATGAGGTAGAATAGGGGGATAATGCGAAAGGCTCGGCGCGCATAAAACCTGCGAATTCCTGGCCAATCGTGAGCGTCTTCGCTCAGGAGCATCGAGCCGATCAAAAAGCCCGACAGGACAAAGAACAGGTCCATGCCAAACCAGATTCCGGATGAGCGAAGGTAAAATTTCGGTTGATCGAAGAGCCGAGCGTGAGACAACACGATGGTCACATGCACTTGAAGCACGCTCAGAATGGCAATCACCCGCAACCCATGCAGGGCCGGAAACCGGTTGGACAACAGAGACAGAGACCAAATGGGTCGCTCAGACAGAGACACGACCCCAGTGTGCATGACTATTCTCCACGACGGAATCAAAGATCGTGACCCTCCTCAGTTCTGACCATTTGAGCACGACCATTGCGGTAGATCCTTACCTCGGGATGGTCTGTATCGGCCTCCACGGGGCAAGCCAGCGCGTACGGGCGATCGATCAGCTCACTCAGCGTGTGTTGTGGGAGGCCCCTCCCGAAGTGCAAGTCTCGGACACTGGCAAGTGCGTCACCGTGTGCGGCGGTCGGGCTTACATCGTGAACGACACCGCGCTTTGGGCGATCGATCTGTACACCGGTCGGATGATCTTTCGGACGATGTTAGAGAGTGGGGTTCAATGTGGATTTGGTCAGCCAAATCTCTGGGATCCGTGTCATCCGTCCTCTCCCGGTACACTGTTGGTACAGACCGTCCAGGACCAGTACATTGGCGTGGAGCGAGGGTTTGGTAGCACTCTTTGGAAGATCGAAGATGCCAAGGACATGGGTCCTGTCCCGGTCAGCGGAGGCGTGGTGATCTGCGCCTTTGATGGGACGCAACTGAGCACCCAGCTCATTGATCCCACCCGCGGACCCTCTCCTTTGTTTAAGCTGCCTTCGAGCGAGGTTCGTGTCCGCAGTGCGGGCCGAAATGTGTTGTTTGGCGCGCAAGAGCTCGACACCGATAGCGCCTCTGGCGTGGCGGTTGTCGAACTACCTACTGGACGGGTCCTGTTGCAAGCCAACGCGCCCTTTGATGTCAAACGTGGAGCGCCCGTGGCGTGTGGACGCTTCGTCTATAGTGCGGACCTGTTTCGTCTTGCGGCGACACCCATGGGTCCAAGCGTCGAGGGCGAGCTTTTGCCTGGATATGCCATTGAGCGCCTTGAGGCAACCTACGCCATCGTCGTCGCCCTCCTGGGTCAGATGAGCGGAGCGCATACCTATAAGCTCGTGGGACTGGACCCCAACACGCTCAAGGTTTGGTACACAATTGACGCTGATTTGGGCTGTGGATCGCGCATCCAAGAAGACGTCGAGCCGCTGGCTGTGTTGGGGCCATTTGTCGCGATCGCCGGACGTCGGGGTGAGAATGAGACGGTGTTT
>JANNCG010000373.1:0-3410 GCA_031386385.1 Myxococcales bacterium | reverse complement strand
CGCATCGAGCACGACCCACTCGCCCTTGAGGCACTGAACCTTGCGCGCTATGCCACCACAAGCTGGCCGTTGGATGTCACCTCACTTGAGCGCACTGCGCGTTGCGCCTTCAAAGCGTTTGCGCAACAGGTCTTGAAGCTCGAACCCGAGGACGTCCCCTCGCTGGTCCTTGATCCAAAAGAGCGAGGACATCTGCTTCACGCGCTGGTCGAGGCAGGTCAAAAGGCGCTGCACAGCTCACACAATGAGCCGAGCTCCAAGCGGTGGGAGCAAGTGCAGTTGGCCATTGACGAGGCTGCGACCAAATTTGCGGCTGATTTTCCGCAGGCAGACCCGGCCTTGCTTGCGGCGGACACACTGGCCATTCGGCGCTCGATTGAGAGCTGGCTTCAGAGTCGAATGAGCGCGGATACCCGCTGGAGCATGGTGGCCACAGAGGTCGCTTTTGGTCCGGACCGCGAGTGGTCCGCGCTTGAGATTCCCGTCGAGGGAGACGTTTCAATCGTGTTGCGAGGGCGCCTCGATGGTGTCGAGCGCCTCGACGGTCAGGTACGTGCGGTCGAGTTCAAAAGCGGGCGTGGGGACGGGTTTCGCAAGCGACTAAAAGATGGCGCGCTTGACACGCAGTTTCAGCTCGTTGTGTATGCCGCTGCGCTTTATCGCGCAGCGAGAGAGGGCAAGATAGACGCGACGGGTGTTGAAGTCGACGGGATGTATGTTGGTTTTCGTGACCAGAGCGAGCACGGACTTCGCGAGGTTTTGGGCAAGCCCACCCGAGGCGGCGACGGTGCAGTGCTTGATGTCGAAGCGCTCGTGCGAGAGGGATCGAAGGGCAAAGGCGCGCTCGGAGAAGCGATCCAACGGGTGGTCCTTCCGGTGCGCCAAGGCGTGTTCGCGCCTCGGCCGCGGGACTGCGAGTTTTGCAACGCATCACCCCTTTGTCGCATCGAAAAATCGCGTGAAAATTCGGGCTGATGGCGCAGTTTGATCCGGCGTGTGACTGCGTTTGAGCAGCAATTTTCCCGAGAATATTGTTGCCCTACGAGACTGTCTGGTACGTTGCTCATCGCCGAAAGTGAGACAACTCTTCATGACACACCCATTGTTCAATTGTTTTAAGACACTAGCTCTTGCGTCACTCTTGCTCAGCGCCGCTTGCGCAACACCCGTTCCAGTGGACGGTGGCAATACGACCGACTCCCCAAACGCGACGGACACCGGAGGCAACAACGCTGGAGACGTGCCAAGCGCGATCCCTGACTCTGGCGTGAACAACCCCGTCGATGTGCCAAGCGCCGGAGGGGATGCGATGTTTACGCCATCCGCAGGTGCGCTGTTTTTCTGCGACATGGGCTACGCCAACATTTGCCGCTACGGCGGGATGAATCGCTACCCCGATCGCGACACATGCCTCCGCGCGTACGATGGATACTCCATGTCGCGCAAGACCTGTGTCGCCAATGCTCTGGGCAACATGATGTGCGACGCTGCGACTGGCCTCGCGCCGTGCAACTGAGCTGCTGACCGCCTCCAAACAAAACGAAAAACGCCCCCACCCATTACGGGAGGAGGCGTTGGAGACAGAGCGACTTCGCAGCGAGTTGCGACTAGCGGCAGCTGCCGTCAGCGCACACTTGGCCAGCGGAGCAGTCTGCCTGGCGTGCACAGGTGGGGCGGGTTTCACTGTCTGTGAGGCAGTAGTTTCGTGATCCTGGGATATACGGAATCGCGCCGCAACCTCGGTACGTCACTGCGACGCGCTGGCACTCAGGTGTCATGGCACAAGCGACTCGGCAGATTCCACCGACACACTCAGATCCTGCGGCGCAAGCGTGGCCGGCGTCACACTGGGGTCGAGGACGAGTATCGGCGATGCACACACTGTCGTCGGAGCAGTACGTCCCAGCAGCGCAACCGCTGGCGGCGCCTGGAGTACATCGCGGGAGGCAACGACCACTGAGGCAAGACTCGGTGGCGGCGCAGCCTGCGTTGTTCATACAAGCGGGTGTCATCCGGTCTCGGCAGTACATCACGGACCCTGCGGTGACGCACTCTTGGCTCGCGGTGCACATTCCACCAGCGCCACAGCCATCACGACACTCACTGTTGATACACACACGACCCGCACCGCACTGATTGTCAAACTGGCAGGTGCTTGCGCGGTCGATACAGCGACCGGTGACGCACAAGCGACCGTTGGTGCACTGCGTGTCATTCATACAAGCCGGCGTCATTGTCGGGGAGCAGGTGCCGTTGAGACACACTTCACTCGCAAGACACATGGCGTTTGAGCTGCACATCGGAGTCACTGGGACTGGACGACTTCCGGCTGGAGCGCAGTAGCTCGTACCGTTGTTCATCACGCAGGCGAGACCGTTGGCGCACTCTCGGTCTGAGCGACAACCACGGGCCACGCAACCGCGGTCCGTGCACACTTGCCCAGCGGTGCATTCAGAGTCTCGACGACACATGGTTGGTGCCGGAGGGGTGACCGGGCGACAACTGGTACCATCGCAAAAATAGCACGCGGTGTTATCGCAATAGTATGAATCACCAGCGCAGCCCGACGCGAACGCAGTCATTGCGCCCACAGTCAGCGCAGGAACCACAACAGGAACCAGAACCAAAAACATTTGGCGGAGTGTTGCTAAAAGTGATGAAGTCTTCACGGCTGTTTGCCTCCAAGCAGGGATTCGGTCGCCAACGCAATGTCGGCTCGAACACATACCGTGCATGAACAAACTGTGCCAGTCCTTGGCGATCGCAGAATTTTGCGAATAATCTCGTATAACCCTACAATTACAACAACTTAGCTTCTATCCTCGGTTCTAGCCCTACCGTGAACTGCGGTTCACTCCCCCCGTGAACGCTTGAAGCCATAGGTTCACATCCCCACTTCGACCGACGGAGCCTCGCGGCTCCCAGGGTCAACAAAACGCCCGAGCGCAACACACCGTTCTAGAGACTAACGGCGCGCAACGGTATGGTCACCGGACTTCATGCGATCTTTGTGTTCTGGGATTTTTTCTGTGCTCTTTTGGACCGCCGCCGTCACCGGCTGCGCATCCGCAAATGGGCGCAGCTCGCCTCGCGCAACGCTGGTCGCATTTCACAACGCAGCGGCTCGCAATGACACCCAAGCGCTGTACGCGATGCTTCCAGAGCGAGCGCGGCGGGACGAGTCCTATTCGCAGTTTTCTGCACGCCTCGCGGCTGAGCGGGCTGAGCTTCAGCAGCTCTCAGGCAGTGTGCAGACGTCACTCAACGCTGGCCACAACCCATCGCTCGCGATCTCAACTCGCGGTGCAGGTTCGGTCACCGTCGTTGAAGATGACGGAGGGTGGCGCATGGGTAGACCGCATTTTGGTCCCGTGATCAACACACCGACGGCACTCGATGCCGCCAGGGCC
>JANNCG010000354.1:0-5508 GCA_031386385.1 Myxococcales bacterium | reverse complement strand
CTGACAACATTTGCTCTCAGAGACGAGGGCGAGTACACACCAGAACCGGTTGATGGACGAATGGGCAACGCGCGAGGATTTTGGCTCATTCGATTGCTTGATCGACGCCCAGCGGTGGACCGCACTTTTGAAGAGAGTCTTGAGTGGATTCGGCAACGCTTAGCGCTCGAGCGACGACTCAGGATTGAGCAAGAAATGGTGCAACGGTTGACCGTTCAAGCCAACGTTGTACGTGTGCAGAGCACGACGATCGTCCGCGTGACCGTGAGCGATGCAGGCTCTATCGACGCAGCACTTTGACTACGCAAAGTCGTCGCCCCCGCACCCGCAGCTATTCGACCTCGTAGCTCTCGTCAAAGACCGAGTAGATCGAGCGCACCGCCGGAACCAAAGACACCACAGCCACCACTCCCACGATCAACGACATCACGAGCCACGTGACAATCCAGCGGCCGACGCTGACCTCGTTGACGCGGTTCCACTTCACTTGCTGAATGGAGAGGGTAGTTTTTTCTTCAGGCGTCGAGCGAAACCCTGCATTTTCGGGAGGACTCACGGACGTCTGTCGCTCGATCTTGAGCCAGCCCTTGCTCTTGCGGTACAACAACACCTGCGCCTCAGCGTCTCCGGGCAACGCGAAGTCTTTGACAACCTCTCCGTTGATTTTGAGCTGAACTTTTCCGTCCACCTGCTTTGCCCGAAACTCAACCCAACCGCTCACTTCTTGACCCGTGCGAAGGTCCGAAAACGCCACCGTCGTGGGCGGCTGATTCAGCTCTGTCTTTGGCCACACCGACCAAGCCAACCCACGTGCCCGTGCTGCGACCGCGAGCATTCCCGTCGCGCTGAAGACACCCACGGCGCCTTGCCCGATCGCGTAGAGCCCAACAGCGCCCTGACCAATCGCAATCCACCCGCGCGCAAGCTGGCCGATCGCGATCATCCCGGTGGCCATCTGTCCGACTGCCACGACACCATACGCGACTTGGCCAAATGCAAAGACCCCGTGCGCCTCAGCGCCGATGGCGATGAAGCCGACCGCGCGGCTTTGAAAAGAAAATAGCTGCATCAAATCACCAGTTCTTCAAGACCGCCTCGGATGCTCTGTGCGTGCGAGTGGCTACTCTGACGCTCCGAGTGTAGCAGCAAAAGCTCCTTGCGCGTGGGCTGCTTTTGTTGCATCGCAGGCACAATCAACGCAGCTGCCCCTATGACTCCACCCATCGATCCTCGTGTCCAAAAGTTGTTTCATACGGCAAATCGCAAGTGCAACCGTGAGGCATGGGCGCAGGGGGAGAAGCTCTCTACCCGCTGCGTGATGCAGAGGGCAGGCGACGGTGAGTATCGTGTCTTAGTGCGGGATCCGCTCTTTGACGCAGCCTGCAGCGCAGACATCTTTTGCGAAGAACTCGAGTGGACTTGTGATTGCGGGGGAGAGCTCGACCCCTGTCCGCACATCGCGGCCGCGCTGCACTGGCTTGAGCGGCTTCGCACACAGCCGGCTGAGCTCGCGACGCCGGACCTTGTGCAGACCGCGCCGAGCACGCCGAGCACTACGGCGCACATTGAGTACGTGTTTGCACGGCTCGGGCAGTCGCTCACGTTTGCACGGGTTCTTGTGACCTCCGATGGGACTCGCTCAGCGATTGAGCGTCTTGCGCAGAGCACGTCGCTCGCCCCGGATGCGGCGATCACCGTGGACGAAGATGATCGCGTTGTGGATAAATGGTCTGAGAAAAACCCGTCATTTGCGAAGGCTACCCCGCAGGCTATCGAGGACTTATTTGTCGCGCTAAAGTATCGACGCGATCGCGTATGGCTGGACAACGCGCTTGTGACCGTCAGCGACGAGGTGAGTCTTTTGGAGGGCAAGATTGTCAAGCGTCCCGATGGTTGGAGTCTGCAACTATTGGTGCCTCGCCGGGTGTCGGAGGTATTTCAGCCTGGTGTAGCCCGGGTGGATCGCGTGTTGATGCCTCAACGCGGGATGCAGTGGCTGTCGAACGGCCGTCAGATGCAGCAGTCCTTTGCACATCGGGCGGTGCTTGAGCTTGTGGGCTCGGTGATTCCGCGGTTAGAGCCGGACACCAAGTGGGTTGAGGTGTCGTCCGAGCTGCCAGCGGTGACCGAGAAGCTGCAGCCGTGGGTGCAGTTTGAGCTCAGTCATATGGGTCGAAGCGTGACTGTGCTGCCGTGGGTTGTCTATGGGGATCCGCCTTGCGGGCGAATCGAAGGTGGCCGACTGGTGTACTTAAACGGCCCCATCGCGAAGCGCCGCGAGGCCCAAGAGGTGCAGCTGGGTCACAAGCTGCGCGAAGAGCTCGGGCTCATCTTGGGAAAAGCCGTGAGCTATGAGGGCGACGACGTGCCCAAGTTTTTACAGCGATTGAAGGAGTTTGCTGGCGGGCAAAGTACTGGATTATCACGGATGACTCGCGGTCAATTGCGACCGAGTCTCCTCGTCGATGGCACGAAAATCGAGCTCGGGTTTGAGCTCTTTGGAGGGACAAACGACCCCGACGCGAGCGCGAGCAGTGCGCACGCAAGTGCAGAGAGCGTGTTGACGGCATGGGAGAATGGCCTGGACATCGTGGCGCTTGACGGAGGTGGATTTGCCCCCCTTCCGGCCGACTGGATGCGCAAGCACGGAGCGCTCGTTGTGCAGCTGCTCGCGGCGCGAGAGAGCAATGGCGAGACATCCAAAGCCGCAGCACCGGTGGTGCAGTCTCTTTGTGATGCGCTCGATACCCCCACCCCCGTTGAGTTTAGTCGGCTGACACCGCTCTGGGGCGCTCTAGATAGGCTCCCGTCTGCAGCGATTGCTAGTGAATTTACAGGTAGTTTACGTGACTATCAAAAACAGGGCGTCGACTGGCTTGAGTTTTTGCGCACCGCCGACCTTGGTGGAATCCTTGCCGATGACATGGGGTTGGGCAAGACGGTTCAGTGCCTCGCCTCCATGAAGGGCCGGACGTTGGTGGTGTGCCCACGCTCGGTGCTCCACAACTGGATCGACGAGGCCCACCGGTTTCGACCCGACCTTCGCGCAGCGACGTATCATGGGGAGTCTCGCGTGCTTGATCCGAGCGCGACCCTCACGGTGACCACCTACGCGATCATGCGGATGGACATCGCTGAACTGTCGCAAATTGAGTGGGATTGCGTAATCTTGGACGAAGCGCAGCAGATAAAAAATTCTGACTCTCAGGCAGCCCGTGCGGCTTTTGCGCTGAAGGCGAAGACTCGCTTGGCGCTCTCGGGCACGCCCATCGAGAACTCACTCTCGGAGCTGTGGAGCCTGATGCATTTTGCGGTTCCTGGGCTGCTCGGCGGACGGGCAAACTTTGACGCTCGGGTCGCGAAGCCCATTGCAGAGCAGCGCTCAAAGTCGACCCTTGATGAGCTAAAAAAGCGCATTCGCCCCTTTGTGCTGCGACGGACGAAGGCTCAGGTCCTCTCAGAACTTCCGCCCCGTACCGAGCACGTATTGCGCTGCGAGCTCGATCCCCATGAGCGTGCCGTCTACGACGCGGTGCGCGCGACAAAGTTGGCGGACGCGATCTCGTCCCTTCGCGAGGGAGGCACCGTGATGATGGCGCTCGAGGTTTTGCTCAGGCTGCGCCAAGCTGCGTGTCATCCAGCGTTGGTGCCCGGTCAGCGAGATCCGGGCGAGTCGAGCAAGGTGTTGGCGCTGATGGAGGGGTTGCAAAACGCCGTCGGATCATCTCACAAAGCCCTGGTATTTTCACAGTGGACGAGCTTTCTTGACCTGATCGAGCCGCACTTGAAGGCGAGCGATATTCGTTTTACGCGTTTGGACGGGAGCACCCGCGACCGGGGCGCGGTGGTCAAAGATTTTCAGTCTCCCGATGGACCGTCCGTGCTCTTGGCCACACTCAAAGCAGGAGGGACGGGCCTTAACTTAACCGCCGCAGACCACGTCTTTATCCTCGACCCCTGGTGGAACCCCGCCGCCGAACAGCAGGCTATGGATCGCGCACACCGCATGGGGCAGGCCAACGCCGTGAGTGTGTACAGAATCATCGCGCGGGACACCGTCGAAGAGCAAATTCTGCAGCTTCAGTCGAAGAAAAAGGCTCTGGCCGACGCTGCTCTTGACGAACAAGCGCTCGGAGCCGCGCTTATGCGTGACGATTTGCTCGCGCTTCTACAGAGCGCCTGAGGACTCTGAGGTCGCTTTATAGGGCTGTAAATTCGGCCATTTGGCGCAGTTGTGCTACGAATTTAGCGAGAAAAATCGCAGTGAGCCCTTCATGAGCAAGATTGTCGTCATTGATGACCTCGAGTCATTTGTTCGCGTCGTCGATGAGCTCGCGCTCCTTCCGCGCGTGTGTCTCGACACAGAGGTCAACGCGATGTTTGCGTACCGCCCGAGGGTCTGCTTGGTGCAGCTCTGTGCGTATTCTGAAAGCGCTCCTGCGGAAGAAGTGTTTGTCATCGACACCCTCGCGACCAAGACGATCGCGCCACTGCAGTCGCTGCTCGGAAGTGCTTACACCACACCCATCATTCACGACGTCGCGTACGACGCACGAATGCTCTTCTCAGAGGGCTTGCGGCTTGAGCGTGCAGTGGATACCGCCCTCCACGCGAGGTTTTTAGGACTCGCTTCAACGGGTTTGGGTCACTTTCTCAAAGAGAAATTTGGTGTCATCACGGACAAAGAGCTCCAGCGCGCGGACTGGGGGCTGCGTCCGTTGACCGAGCAACAACTCGAGTATGTTGTGTTGGATGTCGCATATTTGTCCGCGATCGCGACGGATCTCGAGGCTGCCGCGCTGACCGCAGAGATCAACGAAGAGATCGGCGAAGAGACCGCCTGGGCGCTGCGCTCGGCGATGCAGCTGCCCGATCCCGAGGGTCCGCCGCCCTATGGATCACTCAAGGGAATTCGCGAGATGTTGCCGGAGTCCCGTGCGATTCTGAGAGAAATGTGGGACCTGCGCGATCAGTTCGCCAGGGTCAAAGATGTTCCGCCTGGCAGAATATTGGGAGGCCAGCTGCTCGTTCACTTGGCGCGGTCTCGGCCGCGGGATCTGTTGAGCTTTCGTGGGCTCGCCGCAGCGCAGGGTCGCGATCTCAGCGATGAGATGGTTGAGCAGTTTATTCAGTGTATGACAGCGGGCGAGCAGGCCGGTGATGTCCCCGAAAACGAGCGTGCTCACTTTGTGATCAGCAAGTCACCCAACGGCGAGATCGCGAGTCGGCGCATTCGCGAAGAGCGCTTGAGCCAGTGGCGCCTTGAGCAAGCAACGCTTCGGACGGTGAGTCCGCAGGTGATTCTCCCCGGGCACGTGCTGACAGAGATCGCGAAGAAAGATCCCAAGACGTTGGATGCGCTCGCTGTTGTGGACGGTTTTGGTGAGGTTCGCGTGCGACGGTATGGCAACGAGCTTCTCGCGCTCTTAGCAGGCGAGCTCTCTGTGGTTGTCACAGACGCCCCCGCGTCCGTCGAGTTGCCGTAAACGAGCGTCTAGTTGGACCAAC
>JANNCG010000348.1:0-9818 GCA_031386385.1 Myxococcales bacterium | reverse complement strand
CCGTTCACGGGTGGACAAACGTTGCCGCACATTCCACAGTTTGAGCTGTCGGTCTGCAAATTCACACAGATTGGCGCGGCTCGAGGTCCGCAGAGGGTGTTCGGCATGGAGCAGTCCACGCTGCAATTTCCAGCGACGCAGAACTGATTCATCGGGCATACACGGTCGCAGTTGCCGCAGTGAGCTGGGTCGCTCTGCAAGTCAAAGCAGCCAAGCATCGCACAGGAGCTAGTCCGTGGTGGACAGACGCCACTGTCATTGCGCGCGTCAGAAACGTCCGTCCCGCTCAGAACATCCGCACGCGAACCGTCGGGGGTGGGATTGCTCGGTCGGTCCACGGTGACAGAGTCCATCGATCCCGCCACATCGAGCGCATCGAGCGGATGAAGCGCATCGAGTCCATTGGGAACATCGACCGGGGGCTGAGGCATCAGCGGATTGCAGGCGCTAATCAGCGCGCCAAAGAGGGCGATACGAGTGATTGCAAACTTCTTCATGGACACATTTTTCTCTTTGCGACGCGATCGAAGCGTCAGAACACAGAGCCTTCTCAGAGAACCAGACGCGGCGGATCCAGAACTTACTTTCACGAGGAATGAGTTGTCCACTATTGTCGCCTAAGGCGAAGCGAGTCTTGAAGTCTGGCTGAAAGGAGCCGAGGCGCGGGCGCCTAACTTGCGCACCCAACGCCCGTTCATGTCATAGACCACCGCAAATTCCCTAATGGGTCTCGACGCTCGAAATTGAACCACCGACTCTGTCAACGGTCATCGATTGCACTCATGAGAGCGCGTCAAACCTGTGTTAGGCTCGCCTTGATGCACACACAGTCTCGTCGAGCACTCACATCGCTTGCAGAAGCGTCTGCGCTGCAGGCAGAGCCTGATTGAAGTACCCACCGGTGTTTCTATGACCAACGGGCTGTCACCCGGATCGCTCTTCGCCAATGAGTTTGAAATCGTGCGTCAGCTTAGCGCTGGCGGTATGGGCGAGGTTTACGTCGTCCGTCAGCGAAGCACGGGGCGCTTGCGTGCGCTCAAGGTGATGCACCAGCACTTGCTCACAGACGCACAAGCCCGCCAACGGTTTGAACGCGAAGCGCAGGTGGCCTCACGGATCGAAAGCGAGCATGTGGTTGAAGTTGTGGCCGCGGGAGTGGATCCAAGCACCGACGAGCCGTGGATCGCGATGGAGCTGCTAGAGGGCGAGACGCTCGCGGAGGTGCTTCGGCGACTGCAGCGATTGAGTCCAGCTGCAACGCGAGCGGCGCTCGAAGGGATCTGCCACGCGCTCGCGGCGGCGCATCGGGCGGGGATCGTTCACCGAGATTTAAAGCCGCAAAACATCTTTGTTGCGCGAAGCAAACGCTCGGACGCAAACCTGCTCGTGAAGGTCCTGGACTTCGGGATCGCGATGATCGCGAAGGGGACGCTGGGCGCGCGCTTCACCGGCGAGGATATGCTCGGTTCGCCCGTGTGGATGGCGCCAGAGCAGTTCGCCGACAGCTCACTTGTGTCCCCGCAAACCGACGTGTGGAACCTCGGTCTCCTAGTCTTTGCCCTGCTCACCGGCAAGCGTTTTTGGCTCTGCCTCCAGGGCTCCGGCGAGCCCACCGCTGTGATGAATGAGGCACTCCTGTTGCCCATGCCCACTGCGATGGACCGCGCCCGTGCGCTCGGTGTCGAAGGTTGGCTCTCGGCCCCTGTCGCCCAATGGTGTGATCGGTGTCTGCAGCGTGATCCACGCGCTCGGTTTTCTGATGCACAGACGGCTTGGGCAGCGCTCGCTTCGATCATTCAGTTTGAGCCCGGCGCTCTGGCAGAGCTCGATGCCCTCGGGCCACCGCGGGTTTCGATGACTCCCTCACCGGGGTCTGCACAGACGCTCATTGCGACGCCAACAGCGACGCCAACTGCGACGCCAACAGCGACGCCATCGCCGTGGATCGTGGCGGGATCTGCTGGACAATTTTCAGGGTATTCGCAGCAGTCTAGCGCTCCACAAATGCCAGCGCCTAGTTCGAAACTCTCCCGAGGTGCGCTGCTAGGGATCGTGGGGGTCGGGGCTGCGGTACTTGTTCCGCTGGCGGCGATTGGGATCTATTCGCTGGTGATGGTTCGAGATCCGGACGAGGTTCGGTCCACCTCCTCGCTGCGTTCTGCTGCTGCTGTCACCCAAGCCCCGGCACCGACGGCGGGTGCAGCGCCGCTGAGCTACCAACAGGCAGTGGACCAGACCACCGCCCAGCTGCAGCGGCTGCAACCACGATTGGCCACGTGTCGCACACCAACGCCGCAAGCGGGTCGCGTGATGTTGATCTTCATGCAGGACGGCACCTGTGCGGGAGTCAACGCGATCTACCCAATCGCTGAAGCGACGACCTGCATCGCGACGGTGCTCGTAGGCTTTCGCGGTGCCCCTTGTGTGGCCCCGTACTCAGTGCTCTTTCCGCTGGAAACACTCGGGCAGTGAAGGGTTATTGACCGACGGCGGCACCCGTTTCGACGGGGCCATGACGTACGGGCGCTGTCGGTCCGTCAACGGACAAAAGAGACAGTCGCTTGACCGGTCGATCGCCACCGCGGCTGATAGAACACTCGCATCGGCAACCTGAACGGTTGCGTGGTAATGTCCCAGTCGACGAGGATCTAGTGATGACGCATACAGACGGTCCGGCCAGGCCTGAATTGATCGTTCCTACCGAAGGGCAACGCGGAATGACTGGGCTCCACTATGCGGCCTACTGCAACGATCCCGATGGGATACGCGCAGAATTGCAGCAAGGGTCGCCAGTGGATGTCCGCGACGATGGCGGCTGGACGCCGCTGCACTGGTCCATTGACATGTCGCAGGCGTGGGGAGAGCCTGAGCAAGTCGTGTCGCTCTTGTTGGCCGCAGGTGCGTCGCCGAACGCCGTCGACACAAGCGGATTTTCGGTCTTGCTAATGGCGTGTGGCCGAAGCAGCGTCGCGATCTTCAACCAGCTCATCGAGGCGGGAGCAGACATTCACGTACGTAGCGCTACAACAACACCACTCCACGAGGCGGCGGGGAGCAACTTCGACGAGGCCATTCGAGCACTGTTGGCGCTCGGTGCAGATCCGAGCGTCACAGACAACAAAGGACGGACTCCCCGAGAACTCGCTGAAAAATGCGAGTTCGAAGAGAGTGTTAGAGCCTTCAGCGACACACAACCGACAGCCAAATGACTCACGGGAGCAGCCACCCGCGCTGAACCTGAAACACGTGCCGACCTCACTATCAAAACGAACAATCTTGCTCGCGAACGCGCTGTTCGACGAGCCCGCGCTGTCTCGAATCAAAAAGGTTCTTGAAGAAGAGGTCGGTGAGGACCTCCCCTTCTGTGATGACTCGTCGCCTGAACAGATGGAGCGACTTCGATTCGCGGCGCTCAATTTGATTCACCGAGATGTCGCAGACTGGGACTGGGTCATTGAGCTCGCAAAGAGCGATTGGCGAGATCTCTTAATGGCTGCAGATTTTGGCCACGTCTTGGAGCATGACAAATATTTCAACCAGATTGTCTGCGCAACGGAGGATTGACGGGCATAGGTCTCTGCTTTCTTGCGCTGGCGAAAGTCGCTTGGACCCGCAATTTGCCACGCTTGCTGCCTAGTGTCGCTGAGCGTTGCGCTAGGTCAACGACCGAGGCTATTAACTTCGACCTATACGGGACGCCGTTGCAAATCCATTGGTGCCGGACTGCTCTGGATGTCTCTTGCGCATGGGATTCGTTCGCGTGCGGCGACGCGGGATGTAGCGCGAGACTGTTGAGTTGTGGTAGCTCTGTGGTTATGTCACGCGCGGTTTTGGTCCTCATCGTGCTCGGCGCGACCCTCGGCGTTGCGCTTGACGCCTGGCACGTGGCATCCCATACAACCAGCTATCCACACCCGTGGATCTTGGGGGTCGCGGTGTGGACGATTCCGTTGTTTATGGGTGCGAGTCTGAGTCTCGGATTGATGCCGCTGTTGATCGAGCGCGCAATCGGAAAATTCGTCGTCCCCGCCTCAGTGCCACGGAGCGTTCTTGCGATGGCGTTGTTCGTTGTGGCGTACTTCGTCAGCGGGTTGATCCGTGGTGCACTTTGTGCGGTCGTGCTCGTGGTCTTGGCCGCGGCGATTTATCGCGTGGGGGATCGTCCACCGCTTTCGCTTGTCATTTTTCATACGATTGGCGCTGCGATGGTTGGCACCTCAGTCGAGATGACGCTCGTGCACCTCCACGCGTTTGCACACACTGACACGCGATTTTTTGGCGTGGCCCCTTGGCTTCCACTGCTCTACGCATGCGCATCGCTCGCTCTGTCGACCCTCGGGCGAACACTGGTAACGCTTCGTAGGTCGCCGACGTACTGACCCTCTAACAACCCAAAAACGGAGATAGAGCTTATGAATCGCAAACTTTCAAAACTTACCCTCGCCCTCGGCCTCGCCGCGCTCAGCGCCTGCGCCCCCGCGACGGGGATCGTGCTCACCGAAGACGTGCTGGTGGCGGATGCTCCCGAGGCGGTCCGCGACGCAGCCTCACCGCGCGATGCGATGGGGACCCACGACACGATGAGCGACGCGCCCAGCGGAGACTACCCAGCGGGACCTTATGGCAACAGCGTGGGAGCAACCCTGGCAAACCTCGACCTTGAGGGCTTCGTTAACGACTCGCGCGCTGAGGTCTCAACGCGAGCGCCGTTTGTCTCGTACTCGTTGGCGACGCTGCGTGCGGGAGGCGCGCGCCATGCGCTCGTGCACACGGGAGGATTCTTGTGAGGCTCTTGTCAAGACGCGGCCCGGGCATTGGCTGCGAACACGACACGAATCGCTGCAAGCGGGGCGGCGTCGATTGAGATCCTCGTTCCGTACGCGGGAGGCAACGCGCAACGGACGCACTTGGAGCAGTGGATCAACCGATACCAACTCCGGATCACGACGGTCATCGACGCATCGCCCAACCAGACCCTCGCCAACGCGCAACTAGGTGGCCGCGATCAGACGTTCATCGTCGAGTTGTCCACCATGCGCGTGCTGTGGAAGGGCTCATCCGGCGCGAGCCGAGACGTGATTGCAGCGGTCACTGAGCTCGAGCGCCTCGCGTCGATGTGACGACCTCACACCCCGCAGCAGCGCTTGTATTTTTTGCCACTGCCACACGGGCACGCTTCATTGCGTCCAATTTTGGAGCCGGACGTCGCGGTGCGTGCGAGAGCGATAGCTGCGGGGTCTGCATTGCGGGCTACGGGAGCTGGTAGCGGCAGCGGTTTGGGTGCTGTCTCGGGAGCCGGTCGCACCAACACTGGCAGTGGTCGGGGTAACGAGCGAAGGTCTTCGCGAAGCTGGCGAAGTTCCGATGCGGAGGGAAGCCGCTCGCGGAGTTTCTTTTCAACCTGAGCAGTCTCAGGCGAAACGAACTTAATGAGTTTCTTCGTGGTCATGGGCCGATGCTCGACCGTTCCGCGAAGGGCGTCGAGCAGCGCGTTTGTGTTTGCCGGACGCGGGCCATCCTTCTTGCCGTCGAGCTCCATCACGAATCTACGCAGTTGCTCCGCGAGGCGTTCAGTGTCGGTATTTCCGATGACTTCGAGCCCACGTTTCGCTGCGGCGAGAGCAACCTCGGGAAGATCGCGTGTAAACATGATCGCGAGGTTGTTGTACGTCCAGACGCGGGCCGGGTCATGAGCAACGAGCTTCGTAAAAATGTCCATCGCCCGCTCTCGATTGCCGAGTGAGTGGTGAAGCCAACCGACGCGTGCGAGGCTCCCTAGCAAGTTGGATCCGCTCTCGTAGTCCTGGTCGGACACGATGTAGGCCGCTTGAAAGATCAATCCTTCGGGATCACTCCGACGGTCGCAGTCGTCGACGAGAACACTACACACTTGGTTGTATGACACCATTGGCGAACACCACGGCGATTTGGCAACGCGTCGCAGCAGCGCGAACTCGCGAGCCCGCAAGCGGTTGGCCTCCGAGGTTTTTTCACGCTTGCGCAAGGCGGCCGACACCTCCCCAAGCATCGTGGCGACACAGGTGAGCGTCCAGTCGCCGACGCCCTCGAGCTCGGCGCGGTCCAGGTCGGTTCCGATGGTTTCGAATGTGCGTTCTGCCTCAAGCACCGCACGCGCTGTGATGATCATGTCCGCAGCAGTGAAAACGCGATCATCGGCCTCAATCACTTCGTTTGCATCACGGACCGCCTCGACGCAGTGGTCAATCAATGAGGGACCGACGCGCGTATACCCACTCGCGACGTGGTGGTATTTTGTCGGTTCGTCCATCGTGCTCACTGTTTTTTAGATCCGCGGTTGTCTGTGCCAACCACAGTGCGCGCGAGTGACCGCACCGTCTCCGTAGACCGCAGTGAAGTCCACTCTTTGACTAACGCAGTACGCTCGCCGGAAGGGGCGATGTGCTTGAGGCGCAGCATCATTTCATCAAGCTTTTTTCTCCAAATCACGACTGGCGGGGCTGCCCACCAAAACCGAAGCAGCTCAGCACCGTGCGGGAGGGCTCGCCAGAGGTCCGCCTGTGCGGTGACCACGTCGTTTGCCCACTCTGGCTCGGCCATGTTGGATCCGTAGTAGGCATCGAGGTGCTCCCAAGCCTCTCCGAGGAGCATCGGCGCGATGTACCGATTGGCGGCAAAACCCATGAGCAGCGCCTCGCCGATCTCCGCAGATGCCCCCTGTGCATAGAGCTTCGCGAGCGCCAACCCGAAAGCGCAACCGACCTCTTCATCAAGGCACTTCTGAAACGCGTCCATCGCGCTGGCGTTGTCACCGACGTATAGGTACTCGGCACCGATCAACCACCGCACGCCTTGGTTGTCATCCGGATTAAGCTCTAGCAACTGCTTGTGGATTGCAATCGCCTCGGCCCACCTTCTCTGATCCGCGAGGAGGAGTGCGAGGTTTGCGAGGGCACGAAGGTACGGACGGTTCTCGATAAACCCCCAGAGGATCTGGGGCCCGTCCCGCACGACGTGACGCTGAGCACCGGCGATTGCCGCGCGAAAGTGCTCTTCTGCGCTGTGTAGCTTTTTCGCCGCCCGATTCACGATCCCCAAGTGATTGTGGGCGTCAGCGTGCATGGGATCGAGGCTGATTACACGCCGAAACGTCTTCACGGCACCGCGTCTGTCGCCAGACCACCATTGCTCCATGCCTTCGTCGAATGTCTCGTCAGCGGTGCGGCTCGCGACGGGCTTCTGCGCGCTCACCTTGGGCTTCTTGTTCGCCGACGTGCGCGCAACAGGGAGGCGCGCACCGGGCGTATGTTCAGCCTCGAGCAGGTGGTTGATCGTCTCACGCAAGACGATGAGCGACACTTCGGTGCTCTCGGCGAGAGCGACGTCAGCGCCGTTTGTGCCGGACATCCAAACTAGCGCTGTGAGCAGCTCGCCGGCGAGCCGTTCGATCTTTTGAGAGTCGCGAACTGTCGCGGCGCTCGGAGCTTGGCTCCACGCTTTGAGCTCATTGCGCAGGTGCTCACGAATGACGGGCCAGTCGAATGTGACGTCTTTCTCGCGCGACGTGATGGCGCTAGTCCAGCGCTTCCAGCCGGTCGACGTCAGCACGTCCTTGAGCGCTGATCGCGAACTGAATCGATCAAGCTCTCGCTCTCGCACAAGCGGGGATCCGATGATGGGCTCAAGGTGGAGTAAGAATACCTGACCGCCCTTTCGTCTCACAAGGCACATGGGATGACTTCATAACGCAATCGGCGCCATGGAGTCAATTTGGGGGGTTGCCAGATTTGAGCGCTACGTTGCTTTGGCAAAGCACCACCGCGTGGCCGCGAAACCTTCAGGTCCTTCGCGACCTGCCACTGCGACATTCCCCTTCGTCGCAGCACAGCTTCACGGATGGCTTACGGTGCTAATCGTGATGGTAGAGCACGCGATCGTGCGATCTCCCGAGACTCAAATCTGCACCACAGCGATAACCTATTTGGATGTTGGCAGCGCCCGTCTGGAAGCACAGACGTGTGTCCGGCGGTAAGAGGCTTCCGGGCAAATAAGTGACGGCAGACGATGCGCAACGGTACGGTGTGCCAGCTCTATACGCGCTGACAGAACTGAGCACACTTGCGCTCATTGCTGCAGGCTCGCCATTTTTGCCAACGATCTTGAAGGTCTGGGAATTGGGGATAGCTTTCCCTTCGGTCATCATTCGTGTATTGTTGCGGGCGAACTTCCGTTAGAGCCACGAAAGAGGACGTTTGTGTTCGGCGGCCTCGTTGATTTGATCACGACGCGCGAAGTTGGTCAGAGAGTCAACGACTCTGATTGATATTGTTTTTGTATTGTTGAGACGAAGCGAATAGAGGGAGATTGAAGATGAAGCTCGGGTATAATGTATTGTTATTTGCTGCGGTTTGCACGGCGTGTACCGCTTCGGTCACGCCGGACGACGGTTCGGATGCTTCGAGTGATGCGATCGCCGTCGGTGATAGTCCCAGTATGTCGATCGATGTTCTGAGCTCGTCCTCCGACGGAGGATGCTCGGTCGATGGATCAAGTTGCGGTGCGGGATGTGCCAACTGTGGTGCGGGATGCGTGAGCACGCAATCGGACAACATGAACTGCGGAGGCTGCGGCAACACCTGTGGCGCCGGTCGCTCGTGCCAGGGCGGACGATGCGCGTGCGCGCCCGGCAACATGATGTGTGGTGGCTTGTGCATCAACACGATGACCGACTCGATGAACTGCGGCGCGTGTGGACGAGCTTGTCCGATGGACCAACGCTGTCTCGGCGGAACGTGCCAAATCAACTGCAATATGCCCACCGAACTCTGCGTCGTCGCGGGCGAGCCCATCTGCGTCAACACGAACTCGGATCCCGCAAACTGTGGCGGCTGCGGGACCGTGTGTACAGCCGTTAACGCGACAGCTGCGTGCGGAGGCGGACGATGTTCTCTCGGTCCCTGCAATCGTGGCTATGGCAATTGTGACCAACAAGCGGGCAATGGATGCGAGCTCAACACAAACGCGGATGGAGCAAACTGCGGTCGCTGCGGCAACGTGTGTCCTTCATCGCCCAACGCTTCTGCTTCTTGCAACGCAGGCGTCTGCGGTGTTGGTGCTTGCAATCGAGGCTTTGGCAACTGCGACGGAAACCTCGCGAATGGATGCGAGATCGACACGGACAATTCTTCGGCGAACTGCGGCGCGTGTGGCAATCGATGTGCTTCACCAGCAAACGGCGCAGCCGCGTGCGCGTTTGGCGTCTGCGCAGTGGGTGGATGCAACCCTGGGTTTGGCAACTGCGATGGCAACGTGGGCAACGGATGCGAGACCAGCACCTCCAACTCGCTGGCCAACTGCGGCGCATGCAACAACGTATGTCCCGCTCCCGCGAACGGCTCTGCCGTGTGCACCGGTGGTGTCTGCGGCGTGGGCATGTGCAGTCCTGGGTTTGGCAACTGTGATTTTAACGCAGGAAACGGCTGTGAAAGTGACACGACAAGCTCAGTGACAAACTGCGGCGCTTGCGGCAACGTGTGCCCCACGCCACCGAACGTAGCGGCGGTGTGCTTAGGCGGAGTGTGTGGTATTGGCGCATGCAATCCTGGGTCGGGCAACTGCGACGGCAACCTCGGCAATGGGTGCGAGAGCAATATCTTCGCGTCTCCAATTCACTGCGGCGCGTGCGGACGAGTGTGTCCTGCGGCTCCAAACGCGTCTGCTTCATGCGCGGCAGTGAATTGGAGACGCGAAGATATTGCTCTCGCACCCATTGCCGAGGTTGCCGTCGCAGTTGCCCGACCCAGGATTGCATGCGCCAATACCACACACTCCGCCTAAGC
>JANNCG010000340.1:0-4967 GCA_031386385.1 Myxococcales bacterium | reverse complement strand
CGCCCTGGGCCAGCAGCTTGGACGCGCGGTGATCACGGTCCCGGCTAACTTTAACGAGCTGCAGCGAAGCGCTACGAAGTTGGCGGGGCAAATTGCAGACCTCGACGTCGCGCGCATTCTCAATGAGCCCACCGCTGCGGCGCTCGCGTATGGTTATGGTCGAGGGACCAAAGAGCGCATCGCGGTGTACGACTTCGGCGGTGGTACGTTTGACGTCACGCTTCTTGAGCTGTCGGGCAACGTGTTTGAAGTCCTCGCAACCGCAGGCGACACGTTTTTGGGCGGCGACGATATTGACTCTTCGATCGCTGAGGGGCTCGCGGACGCTGCGACAAAGACCCTGCGATTTGACGCGCGAAAAGACAAGCGCGCCTACGAGATGCTTCGGCTCGCTGCAGAGCAAGCGAAGATCGATTTGTCCGTGAGCGAAGTGGCGCAGATTCGTGTGCCGACCATTGGGATGGGTCCCGGCGGGCGACCGCTAGAGTTTCGCTCGCGCATCACGCGGCCTGAGTTTGAGACCGTCGCGCAGCCATTTGTGCAACGCACGGTGGATGTGTGCGCCGAGGCGATGCGATTGGCGGGGCTAAAAGCACACGATTTTGGCGCGATTATTTTGGTCGGGGGTTCATCGCAGATCCCGTTGGTGCGTCGCGCGGTCAAAGAGTTCTTCAAGGCCGAGCCGCACACGTCACTTCCGCCGGACACCGTTGTGGCGATGGGCGCCGCGGTTCTCGCAGAAGCGCTTGGCGGAAAGCGCACAAAAGTCACTGGGCACTCGAAGGTCACCAAGCTTCCGTCGGCACCTCCTCCTGGCGCAAGCTTGCCGCCGGGCAGTGATGCAGCGATGACAGCGGTTGCGGCTCCGCAAGGGCCAGTGAGTCAAGCGGGTGAGTCGAACACTGATTTTCCTGCGGTCAAGAGCGCTCCGCCCGCAGCCTACGCATCCACCCCAACCCCCATGGCCGGAACAGGCCCCTCCGCCACCGCCCTGCCTGCGGTCAAGCCGCCCGTTGGCGTTGGTCCTGGGCCATCCTCGCGTGGGCCGACCGATCCGGGGTTGGGCAACAAGCCGGTGCTCGCGGGTGCGATCCCCGCGCCGCCGCAGAAGGTGCCATCCAATTTGGGGCTGCCTGCGGTGAAGGCGCCGTCGGGCGAGAGCGCGCGCAATCCGCTGCGTCGAACCGGAGACATTGGGCTGACTCCTCCGCGCCCACCCACGCCCGCAGTCCTGCCAAAAGACGCACAAAATCCCTCAGTCAGCGGACTGCCTGCGGTCAAAGCCGCTGGGGTAAAACCTCCGTCGCCGCCGGGATTTTCGTTTCAAGAATCCGACGCCGAAGAGCCGCAGACAAACACTGCGTTGCCTGCGCTCGCGAAAAACACGCCATCGAATCAGGCTTTTGCGGCCGTCGACGAAGACAATTTGCCCGCTCTTCTTGCGGGCTCGCCTGCGCAGCGCTCGCGTGTCTCAACCGAGCCCCACGGGATCACCCGCGAAGAGCTCCAAGAGCAAAACGCAAAGCCAGAGTTTGGCACGCCCCGGATGCGCACTCGGACGATTACGAGCGCCGCTGCGGCCGTCCCACCACCGGCGCCGACCGCAACGCCCGCGCACGGGATTGCGTTGCCGTCGGTGCAAACACGCGCTCCGGTCGGACCAACCACGGCCTCTTCGATTGCGCCGCCGCGACCAGGCGATCTGTCTTGGTCATCACCCTCCGAGCGACCAGGGACTATCAAACCCAACTCGCTCGTCGCTCTCGATGACGACGACGAAGAGATTCACACGTCGATTAAGACCCCCGCACAATTGCGCGATGAGTTTCCTGATCAACCGACAGGAATTCTCATGGAACCACAGCACGTTGCCTCTGTGCTGGACCTCCCCGCGGTGCACCCACCTTCAAACCTCCCAGCAGCCTACACACCACCGAGCAGCCTTCCGGTGGCGCGCCATCCACAGCGCGCCGACGCGCCCATGCAGCCCATGATCCGGACGACCAAATCGCTCATCGATTTGCCAGAAGTTTTGCCACCCAAAGGGCCCACCGAGCTGCCCTCCGTCGCAGCGAATTTGCCCGCCGTTCTCAACTCCAAAATTCCGACGATCACCAAGGTTGATGGTCAGGTGATGGACAACCTCGGTCTGCCGACACCCGTCGGATCGAACATCCAAACACAGCCATCCATCTCGACCGTGGGTCTGCCACAGAACCAGATCGCAAAACCCGGACTCCCCGATTCAAACGAGGGCGTCACCACGCTCAAGCGCCTCTCGACGCTTATCACTGAAGCCGAGGATACCGACTCGGATCTGCCCGCAGCGGTCGCACCAAAACCGATCGAGCGCGCCGCTCCGCAACCACCACCGGTGGCGCCAAATCCAATGGCCGTCGGACGCCGAACTGCCGTCATGGGCGCTGCTCCGCCACCTCCTCCTCCACCCGCGATGATGGCACCGCCGCCTCCGCCCGCGATGATGCCTCCTCCTCCATCGACGCCTAATCGCCAGGCAACTTCAGCGTACGAAGCGCCTATGCAATCCCAGCAGGGAGCGTCGTTTGATCTCAACGGCGAGGCGTCGTTGCTCACGTCTCCGCGAGATTTGTTTGCGACTCTTGGCTTTGACAATGCGCCCGCACCCGAGCAGCCCCCGCCGGTGACGCTCGCGCAAGGGAGCACTGCGGCGACGTCAGCATTTCGTCAGCCAGATCCGCCTCCGTCACCGATGTCCATGCCGTCGGCCCTCTCGACCGCGCCCATCATGGGCGGCGGACCTGCGCCAAACCCCATGAACCCCGCCACCGGGCAGAGCAATCAGCCGCCTCGCAATCAAGCGCCGGCGTATGGCCAGCAACAGCCCTATGCTCAGCAACCGCCACCACCCCCGCCACCTGCGCAGACGTACGCTCCTCCGTCGCCGCCATACTCGCCGCCATACTCGCCGCCTCAAGCGCAAACGTATTCACCACCCGCGGCGCAGACATATAACCCGCCTCCTGTCGCGCCTCCGGTGACCAACCAAGCGATGGCCTATGCGGCCACAATGGGTCCGACGCCGAACTATGGTCCACCCACGGTCTCTCGTGGCCCAGCCATCGCTCCACCGGTGACCCCGCTTCTTCTCGACGTCACGCCTCAGAGCTTGCGAGTGGAGACGGTGGGAGGGCTCAGTCAAATTGTGATCGCGCGCAACTCAACCATTCCACTGGAACAGACGAGAGAATTTGCGACCGCGTATGACAACCAAGCGGACGTGCGAATTCGAATTTCTCAGGGAGAATCCACCAAATTCGCAGAGAATCAGCCGCTGGGCGAGCTCGAGCTCGTTGGCCTGCGCCCTGCACCTCGCGGCGATGTTCACATTGCCGTGACGTTTGAGCTCGACGCTGACGGAACGCTGCAGATCCGCGCCCGGGACTCCATGACGGGCGCACAGACTGAAGCCCGTGTGAACTTGCTTACGATCTCCGATGCGCCTTCGACTGAGGCCATGGCCCAGCGCCAACGCGGAAACTAAACGACCGTCTGAGCAGATTCGGCGTACACTCTGACCTTGGATGGCAACGCTTGAACAAACAGACGACCTGACGTTTACGCTTCAATCTCTCGATCGCGTGGACTACTTCACGGTGCTCGGGCTCGCGACGGGCGAGGCGAGCGATAAAGTGCGCGCGGCTTTTCACGAATTCGCGCTAAAATATCACCCCGATCAGTGGGTCGATGACCCGGACCTGCAACAACACGCCCTCATCATCTTCAAGCGTGGAACCGAAGCCTACCGAGTCTTAATGCACCCCGTCCTGCGCGCCCGCTACGAGCAAGCCCTCCGTCGTGGAGAGCTCCGTTTGGCCTCGGACGAGATGTTCTCTGGTGCCGATGGCCCTGCGGCAACGGCCGAGTATCCGCTGCCGTCTGGGGCCAAACCGTTTTACGAAAAAGCCGTCGCTTGTTTAGAAAAAGGCGACGTCAGTGGCGCCAGGATGCACCTGATGCTGGCAAAAACGCGCGGTGATGCGCCTCAGTTTGCGCTGCTTCAAAGCAAAATCGACGAGCACGTTCAGCGCAAAAAATAATGATGCCTAGCAAATATAGGTCTTGAATTGTTCTCTATGCGCAAGTCGCCGCTGGTCGCGGTGGTGAATTCAACCGTCTGTCGGAGCCGATGTCGCCGGCGGCGGAAGCAGTCGTCGCGCCGCGTCTGCGAGCGTCTGTGCGTTTTCGTCTCTGCCCAGCGCGCGATAGATCGCCGAGAGAAATGACAACGCCGCGATCTCGCCGTGGTTGTCTCGCTTGCTTCGGGTAAGGGCCAACGCGGAGAGGGCAGACCGGACGGCTTTGGCTGAGTCCCCAGAGGCGGCTTGCGCAAGTGCGGCAGTGAGCAGCATTTTGGAGGACCCATCGTTGCTCTCGACGTCGACAAGCTGCCTGGCGCGCTGCGAGTTGCCTCGCATCAGCTCCGCGAGGGTGCGAAGTCTGGCCGCGCCTTCGCGATCGCGCTCTTCGAGCTGCTCGGCGGCTTGGTCCAGTTGGTCTGGGTCCATCACTCTGGGACGGGAGGGCCGGGTGCGCGTTCCGATGACGTCTACGGTGACGGCGGGACCGATTTCGGTCAGGACGTTTTTGAGAATGGCGGCAACTTCGGGGTGATCGGCCTCACGTTTTGCGAGCACGAGGTACCGCAGCGCGACCACCGGAAGTTTATGGCTCATCGCCTCTCTCGCCGCGCTCGCAAAGTACAGCGCTGCCTCACGTCCCCTGTCCGCAGACCGGTGTCGCTCTCCCTGCGCAGCATGAGAGACGGCGCCGCTGTTTTGCAGCGATATGGCTCGAGCGGGCGGGTCGCCGAGCGCGAGTCTTACGCTCTGATCCACTCGAATCCGGTCGTTTCCGCTGTGGACGAGCCCAAGTTTGATCAGGGACTCAAGCGTGGGCACGGGGTACGCGCCAAACACACCACCAAG
>JANNCG010001006.1:0-6435 GCA_031386385.1 Myxococcales bacterium | reverse complement strand
CGTCGTGAGAGCCTGCAACGAGACACCACATTCTCCCTCTTCACCCCAACTCTCACGGCGTTGCGAGGGCTCAGCGTTGAGTCCGCCCGCCGTCCGCTGGGCATGCACGGGGAGGGACTCGACGTACACCTTGCGCAACTCTCGGATGAAAAGCTCGCGCGTGTCAAAGAGCTCGCGAAGCTCGTGACTTGGTTCGACGACCTTGAGGTGGACGAACCCGACGGAAAGAAGCTCCAAGGATTCAAGCCAGGCCGAAGTATGTCTAGGCTATATTTTCATGATCGCTTCATGAATGAATCCGAGCGCATTTTCTCAGCTGAAAATGCAAACGAGGGGATCCTATTTGTCCTCTTCTACCTTACGCTATTTCTCAGTGAGCACACGCCGAAGTTCTTCGGGATTGACAACCTTGATACCGCGCTCAATCCGAGACTCTGTCGCGAACTCGTGAAGACGTTGGCCAAACTTGCGCATGACGAAAACAAGCAAGCGGTCGTCACCACGCACAACCCTGCGATCCTTGATGGCCTCAATCTCAACGACGATGAGCAGCGCTTATTTGTCGTTCAGCGCAATGATGAAGGGCACACAACAGTTAGACGGATCAAAACAAAACCAGTGGTTGATGGTGTCACTCTGCGGTTGTCTGAGCTGTGGATGCTGGGACATTTAGGTGGGATTCCAAGAACGTTTTAGAGAAGTGAGTGTGCAATGGGGTCGTTGAGAAAGTTTGGGGTTGTTGCAGAGGGTCCGTCAGACATTGCGATCGTGAGCGCCGTGTTGAAGGGGGCTCTGGGGATCGATATTGCGACACAAGTTGTGTGGCTAGTCCCAGAGTTGCAAATGGACGAGACCGATCTAAGCAACCGGACCGACGCGTTTAGCAACTGGGAGATTGTGAAGCGAGAGTGCAGCAATCGACTGCATATTGACAAGTGGATCTCAAATTCAATCGAGGAGGAAGAGCACTGCTTAGTGATTCACATCGACACTGCTGAGTGCGAGAACGTTGGGTTCGACGTGAACCGTCCCACTGGCGCCGATGCCGCGATTCTTTTGCGCGCGTGTAGTTTGTGCCCCTTTTGCATCCACTCACGCAGCTGGCATCAGGTACGTCCCCACGCGATCAAGCGCCGTCACGTCGTATACGTCCTCGTCAAACGCGGGGATCTCAATCCATCGCTGTACACCCATCAGCTCTCGCTTGGCGCGGCCGAGCTCATTGGCATCACGGGTAGACCACACGTTGGCGTCTTGGTACGCGCGCAAGATCCCCGCAGCCAGCTCGGTTGAGGGCTCGGCTCCGGCGTCCCTGAGCACGTTGGCCACACGCGCGGGCGAGGACACATCTACTGGGCGAGTCTTGCGGACGCGATTAAACACGACTCCCTCAACACGCATCCCGCCCTCCATGAGCTTCTCGGTGAAGTACACCGCTTCGCCCACCGCCATCGGCTCGGGCGAGCTCACAACCACAAACGCCACCTCAGGGGACTTCAGCTCTTCTCTCACGTTGAGCGCGCGCTCTTTGAAGCCACCAAACAGCGACTGAATGTCGGTCAAAAATCCCGCGACCTGCTCTAAAAATCCCGCGCCGGTAAACTTTGAGAGGCCCTGAAGTACCTGCGCCATAGCTTTGGAGAGAAGCTTCAGCGAGAGAGATCCGCCGCTCTCGCCGACCTGCAAAAACGTGCGAATCATGGGCGAATCCATCGCCGCCACCATCTTGTCCGGCGCGTGCAAAAAGTCCAGGGCGTTGGAGGTCGGAGGTGTATCCAATACAATTAGGTCATAGCGAGGGTCGGATTTGAGCGAGTGCAGCTTCTCCATCGCCATTTACTCGGGTGTCCCGGCGAGCGAGCCTGCGACCTGTTGGTAGATCTTGTTTGAGAGAATGCGTTCGCGTGCCTCCGGAGTCTTGGCATAGCGCAAAACGAGCTCGTCGAAGGTCCTTCGAACATCGAGCATCATCGCAGTGAGCGACCCTGGTGCGTCATCAGCAAGCCCAAGGACCTTGCGGTCAATCACTTGAGCGTCGTGGGACATCGTCCCGAGACCAAGGCTTGTCGCGAGTCGTTTTGCAGGGTCAATCGTGAGGCAGAGCACTTTGCGTCCTCGGCGTGCAGCGGCGAGCGCGATGGCCGCAGCGGTCGTGGTCTTGCCGACGCCACCAGAACCCACGGTAACAATCACGCGTTTGGTAGTGATGAGATCGGCGAGTGTTGCGCTTGTCATTTCGGGCTGACTCTATAACGGTTCAGCCGGGGTTTGACTACGGCCGTCTAAAAGCGCACGCGCTAAACACTGCGACGGGTGGATCTGAGTCGCGACACAGGATCGCGCCGGGCAGCGGAGCCATCGCACCCATAGGTAGCTCTAGCGCTAAGATGGCCGTGGTGATACTGCGTTCGGGCGCAATTAATCCAGGAACTCGTGACAAACTCATACAACCCACGGGTGTGGTCGCGCACGTTGCACGCAACCCAACAGTGGCCCCTGGCGCTGGAATAATCGAGCCGGGGTAATACCCTCCCGGATAGTCCATCACGCCACCGTCGCCGCCCATCGGAGGTGGACGACCGGTCTCGCCAAACGCTACGTTGTAAAAGAGCGGGAGCAAAAAATCGGGGTTGCCCATGGGGTCCGGTACAATTCCGACGTCAAATCGCGCCGGGCTTGGGATCGAGTTAAACACTCGGACGCTCGTCCCGCCCATACGGCCCATCATGGGGTTTAAGTCATTCAGTACCCGCGCCCGAAACGGCAACGGATTCACGCCCCCATCGGGGATGATCGGGATGCCTGAGAGCACCAGGGTTTTAAACTCCCCTTCCATACCCACGTTCACGTTTGTAAGCGGCGGAAGGATGGGCGTTGAGCAATCGAGTGCGGTCGAAGCTACGAGCAAAATATCAACTGATCCGCTCGGAAGGCTCAGATATCGCGTGACCTGCAAAGGGGACAACCCTGGCGCAAAGCCAAGCCCTTCGAGCAGCGGACCAGTGAAGCTCATCGCCCCGACCGAGCGCACACAAATATCGACCGCTGGCGGAGGTGCCATCCCCGGCGGAACCGCGTGCACAAACCGCACGTTCACTGGCGCGATCACCGCTGGAGCGTCCGAGCCGCCGTCGCCGTCTACTAAAACGGCAGGCCGATCCGCGCTTACGTCCAACCCTAACGGCACATCGATCGCGACGACGTCAATATCTCCGTCGGGACTCGGCGACAATTGATCCACCGAAGCGTCGAAGAAACTCGGTAAAATGGCTGGTGTTTCACGCAATCTTCGCGCCGTGAAGGTGTCGCCGCCGGCGTCGAGCGATCCGTTGCCTGAGCACGCGACAGTCATAGTACACACAGTGCACAGAATGCCAAAACGCGGGAGGTGCTTCACGTTTATCAATGGGGTGGCCAAAAATAGCACAGTCTTTCTTGCGCAGGGGTTTTGACAAACCGTTGTGAAACCTTTGTGAGAATACGGTAGGCTTCAGGACAATGACCTCTCAGGCGTCTGGGACAACGATGCCAACCTGTCCGCACTGCGGCGCTCCCCTCCCAATGGAAGCTCGCTTCTGCGGATCGTGCGGAAACACTCTCCCCCCATCCATGGGCCCTCAACAGGTGCCCCCCGCTGCGTTTGTTGCATCCCCAGAAGCGCCCGTTGTTTCGGCTCAAGCCCGAGCACCCGTCGATCCGCCTGCACAAGCACCGGCACAAGCACCTGCACCCATCGCAACGCCTGCAGCCGCAGCACCCGCTGCGTCTACGGTTCGCAACGCCAATCGAACCATGATCGGTGTGATGATGCCGCAGGGCGCTCTTGGACCCGCGAGCGCGCAAGCACCGGCGAAGGCAACGCCGAGCGTCCCACCACCACAGTCTAGCCCCGCCGGCAATCCGTCTGTAAATCCAGCTGCAAATGCCAACGCTGCTGGCCCGATGCGTGTCGCCAACGCCAAGCACACCATGGTGGGAGTGACCTTTCAGCCACCTCCCGCGATGGGTGCGGTTGCAAACGCGGTTGCACAAAACACGGCCCGACCGGGGGTGGGATCTTCCGGCGGCCCGGTGGCTGTTGCAAACGCGAATCAAACGATGGTGGGCGTGTCGTTGAGCCCGCAAAACGCGCATCCGAATGCGCCACAGGCGGCACCAGTTGCGCCAAACATTGGCTCAATGGGCGGAGCTGCCAACAGCCCAGCCGCCTACGGAATGACCCCGATTGGACCTGAGCAGAGCGGGCAAAATTCAAAGCAGAATCCACGCTCGCCTTTGGGCCAAGCGATGGTGATGCCCGCTGCTGCGATCGCCGAAGCGATGAACCCACCGAAGGCTGCGGTACAAACACCGATGTCTTCGGACAGCGCGGATGACTTTAGTGTTCCGGGTTTGCGCAACCAGCGCAAAAAAACGGGAGGTAGTCCCGCGCTCACGGTGTTTATCGCCCTAGGTGTCATCTCAGTTCTTGTCGGCGGCGGCGTGTTGCTCGGACTCGCGTTGCGCAAGCCACGGTCGGTCACGTTGCAAGCGGCGTTTGAGCGCGGGACCGATGGGTCACGGTTGCTCGCGGTTCGAGTACCAACTGCAGCCCCCGGCGCGAAGCTTCGTTATTTGCAGACCGAGTATCCGATTGTGAACGGCGCGGCGCAGCTACCAGGCTCAGTTGTGGGTGACCGCGTGGGGCAAATCGTGCTTCCGGTCCAGATCATCTCGAATGGCGAGACGACAGCTAGCACCGCAACAGTGGTGATCGCTTATTTGGTTCGTCCCGTACTTGATGGCTTAGGAGAAAATCCGCCGGTCGCGCGGTTGCAGATTCGTGTGGCTCCCGGAGCGCACGTGACGCTCGACGGTCAACCCGTCCAGATCGACGCTGCAGGCACGGGGTTGGCGATCGTCAGCGATGTGCGCGCGCTGCTCGCGACGGATCCACCCGTGCGTCATGGGTACGCTATTCGCGTGCAAAATCCCAACGGAACTGTCGCAGACGGCCAGTATGCATTCGAGCTCGCGCGCACCGGTTTGAGCCTCGAGCGTCCGCTTGCGCGTTTGACCACAAGCGCTGCGCGGAGCGTCGTGAAGGTTCGTGCTCCCGGAGCCTCGATCGTGCTCTTCAACGATCAACCCGCGAGCACGCACGAAGGCGACGTGTTTTCATCCATCGTCTCCCTCGCACCCACTGGCACCACCACCGTGAACATTCGTGCTCTCCGCGCGCAGTTTGCTCCCGCAGCCACCACCGTGATGATCGATCGGGTAGGCAGTGACGAAGTGGGTGTTGTTCAGTTTGCGGCCACGAGCGCGAGCCCATGCGCACCGCTGCCTAACGCCACGCGTGTGCAGCTTCGAGGCCGGGTGCTTGGTGATGCGCGCCCAAGAGACGGTGGCTCGACTTTTCAGCTCTTGGTGCAAGATGCGCGATGCCCTGCGGCCGTTTCGGTCTGGATCGACGCTGAGCCCGATGTGGTCGTGCGCTCTGGCGCTTCACTGCGCGTGTTGGGGACGGCGGTTGGGACTCGAACATCCGTGAGCACCACGGGCGAGCGCCGCACGGATCCGGTACTTCTAGCTGCAATTATACAGGCAGGGCGATGACCGTTGACGCGCAAGACCAGACCATTATTCACGAGCGCGAGACGGCGCCCGAGCCCAAAGACGACCAATTTATTTCGTGCAACTCTTGCGCGACTCGCTTTGCGATAGGCCCCAATTTTTGCCCCGTGTGTGGCACCTCGGTGATGGGCTCGGTTGCGCGCGATCCCTTGCTCGGGATGGTCGTCGGAGATAGGTACAAAATTATCTCAGTGCTGGGCCGTGGAGGGATGGGCGTGGTGTACAAGTGCGAGCACGTTCGCATGGGAAAAGCCATGGCGATCAAGCTCTTGCACGGCGATCTTGCGCGCGAACCCAAGGTCCTTGAGCGCTTTCGTCGCGAGGCCCAAGCGATCAGCCGACTCTCTAGTCCATACACCGTCAGCGTGTTTGACTATGGGACAAGCGATGGCCTCACGTACCTCGTTATGGAGCTCGTTGAGGGCGAAGATCTTGGCCGGATCCTTCGCGCCAGGCACCATCTTGCCCCTACCCGAGCGGCCAAGCTGGTGGCTCAAGCGTGCGAGTCGCTCGCAGAGGCACACGAGAAGGGGATCGTTCATCGCGATGTGAAGCCTGAAAATTTGCTCGTCGTTCGCGGACGAGATGGGCACGAACAGGTGAAGATGTTAGACTTTGGGTTGGCGCGGTTGCGCGACACCGAAGAGCGCAATGAGATCTCGGTTCAGGGTGCCCTGCTCGGAACACCGTACTACATGGCTCCAGAGGTTATCTCGGGCAAGACAGCTGATGCACGCGCGGATATCTATGCCGCAGGGGCGATGTTGTATCGGTGCTTGGTGGGGGTTCCGCCGTTTACGGGCAACTCGCCGATCGCGG
>JANNCG010001000.1:0-5391 GCA_031386385.1 Myxococcales bacterium | reverse complement strand
CTGCTCGGCGACGAGCTCGAAGAGCGATCGCGAAAGAGCGTCATTTGGCTGGACGGCGAGCGTTTTTCGTATCCACTCGTCGCAGCTGAGCTGCTGCGAAAGCTGCCAACTCAGACGCTCATTCACGCGGGCGCGGATTACACAAGAGAGTGGTTGTCGGCTGCACGAATTCGCGGCTTGCGTGTCGGTCCACCGGACGATCAAAACTTTCAGCAGTGGGTGACGCGGCGGTTTGGCAAGACGCTGTATGACTTGTTTTTTGGGCCGTACACAGAGAAGCTTTGGGGCATCTCAGCGAAGGAGCTCAGCGCAGACTGGGCCGCACAGCGAATCTCATTGCTTAACTTGGCAGACGTCGCTGTGAGACTGACGGGCTTGCGTCACGGCGGCGCACGCACTTACGCCCGCAAGTACCTGTACCCCACCGGAGGAATCGGCGTGTTGTTTGAGCGCCTCGCTTCGGTGCTTGTTGAGCGAGGGGTGCAGTTTGTGACTGAATGCACGGCTGTGAAGCTCACGCGTGAAGCGAGTTCTGCGAGGATTTGTGCAGTCGATCTGAAGCGGCACGCGCAGACGTTTCGCGTGGAGTGTGCGGGGGTGGTGTCTACCGTTCCACTTGGCTCGCTTGCGACGCTTTTGCGGCCCGAGCGCACCGACGTCGCGAGGATCAACGGACTGATGCGGCACAGAGGGTTGCGATTTCTCAACGTGATGATTGATCAACCGGGGCCGCTGCTTAACGCGACGTGGATGTATGTCTCGGATCCTCGGTTCGTCATGACCCGTGTGCAAGAGCCTGCTGAGCGGTCTCCGTCGATGACTCCCGCGAACAAAGGCTCGTTGATGATTGAGGTTCCGTGTGACGCGGGGGACAGCGTGAGCGCGATGACGGATCAACAGCTCTTTGATCGTGTGTTGCCTGAGCTTTTGACCTTAGGAGTTCGCGTTGATCGCCATAGGGTACGCGGAGTGTTTTCGGCCTACGCCCCGTACGCCTACCCCATGTACTCACTTGACTACCGCGACAACCGGGATGCCCTACTTCGTGTCGTGGATGGCTTTGAGAACGTCTGGACCATCGGGCGCCAAGGGCTATTTCGATATGTGTTTATGGACACAGCTATGGAAATGGGGTTTGCAGCAGCACGCGAGTTTGTTGATGGACAAAGATCATTTTCTCAGCGAATTCTCAGTATTGATAACAATCCGACGCTGCATGAGGTCCAGTCGGTGACGGGCTGAGAACCGCCGATGAGAAGAAGATGATTTTTATCTTGATAGTGAGAACGCTTTTCATTATTAGTCTTAGACATCAAGTCATGAAGAAGAATCTCTCAGTCAGGACGCTCCTGTTTGTCTCAACTTTGGTGGGCTGCTCGCCCCCAGTAAACAACCCGACCGACGGTCAGGTCTCGACCGACGCATCAGGTGATGGCGGTGGAGTTCGCTGTCCGGTCGTCGAAACGGTGATGGGTGCTCCTTTGTTTATGGGCGCTTACACTCCAGCGACTCGCGTTGAAACCGAGACCGCGATGGCCGCAGCAGTCAACACATTGCGTGAGCTGCCGGAAGTCCCGAATGCCGCCTGGTGGACGATGGCTGCGCCCATGACAACGGAGACAGCTCCTGCGATTGAGCTCCTCCGCCGCGCGGACACGATCTCGACGGCTACGGGCACTCCCAACTCACTGTTAACTGCGTTTCGCGCAGCGCTCGCCGAGGGCGGAACCACAATGGATGCAAACGTGCGAACGGCCGCCGCAGAGCGCTTTGCTAAATCGCTCACTGCTGCGGTCGGGATCATGATGCGAGCTTCGGCTCACTCTGCCATCGCATCACTACAGCTTGGTTGCACACTTGAAGCGACGCAACATTGGGATCGCGCGGCGGTGTACTTCACCGCGCTCGACTCGAAAGTGCGCTCGCGATCGATGGGCATGAGTGCAGGTGTCTGGGGGCCGGGTCGCGATCGCCTAAGCGAGGATGATATGGTCGCCTCGATTCTGGACAAGCTCACCCGTGGCAAGACCGCGATCACCGCAGGGTCTGCGAACGGGCTTCGCTCCATCGGTGACGAATTAGCCATGTATTTATCGCGGTACTACTTCTTGTCAGTGATTACCTATGCCGTTGAGATTCCGTCTGTGCTCGCGATGATGGAGAGCCCTTTGCCTCCAGTGAATGAGGGGATGACCTTCGGCGAGGGGCTGATCTTTATGGTGAACTACGCACGAGCAGAGAGCCCTGCAGCGGTGGCGATGCGTGCACGCTGGAGAGGCCCCGCAGCGATGATCAACCGCAACGAGATGATTCGCCTCAGCGCGGGTCTGTACGCAGAGATGCTCAATCGCGATTTGACTGCGTTTGCTGCAGCCGATGCGCAAGAGAAGCTGTCGATCACCGCCCGAGCGAGCGGCGTGTTGGACGCGCTGACTGAGGCGCTGCGGCTCGGGGGTGCAAACGTGAGCACTCTCAAGCTCAATATCCTCGCTGCTCGCACCGCTACTGCGAGCGGAAACGCCATGGAGGCCGTCGCGCCCCTTACGGCAACGCGGGATGCGGTCGTTGCTCTGTCGACCTTTCAGCCACCCATGATGTAGACACTACGGACTCGTTGAACAAGCTCTATAACAAACGCACTCTGTTAGTCATTTTGCTGCTCACTTGCGGCGCGTACGTGCACGGGTGCCGAGAGCGAGATCCCTATGTGCCAGACATCTTTGTTGACCCTAACAACTTTGGACGGCTGCCCATAGACGCCCGAGTGAGCGAACCGATGGATGTCCCCTCGGATACACCCACGTTGAGCGATCAGCCTGACGCGAGAGTTGATGGCGGAATGATCGACGCCGCTGGTGACGCAACAGTCGATGCAGCCGTGGATGCGACTGTTGATGGCAGGGCGCTCGACGCTGCGGATGTTGTGAGCGATGTTGCCGAAGTAGGGCTCGTAGATCGCACAGAGCAGGATGTTTCCGATGGCGAATAGTTCGCGAGTTATACTGGCGTGCTCGGTCGGCTCCGCGATGTTGTGGATGAGCGGTCCCGCGTCGGCGCAAGAGACGGATCAAGCGCGGCAGGCGCCCATCGCAGTGCCCACCCGTCGCCCGCGGTTGCCTCAAGTTGAGCCAGCCGAAAACGAGTCAGCCGTCACCGTCGTTGGCCGTGATTTGCCCCGCGTATCGGGAAGCGTTTCTGTGGTGAATCGCAGAGATTTGCGCTTACAGCAGCCCATCTCGGTCAACGAAGCGATGCGTCGGACGGTGGGGGTTACCATTCGTGACGAAGATGGTATGGGGCTGCGTCCTAACATCAGTATTCGGGGTCTGGATGGGACCCGCTCGCGGCGAGTATTGCTGATGGAGGACGGTGTTCCGATTGCGCTGAACCCGTACAGTGAGCCCGATGCGTACTATATGCCTCCGGTTGAGCGGATCGATCGAATCGAAGTGATTCGCGGCTCGGGTGCGATCTTGTACGGACCGCAGACCATCGGCGGTGTGATCAACCTCGTGACACCCAACATCCCGCGGCGTCCCAGCTACTCGATGAGCTTAAGCGGGGGTTTGCCGGGTTTTGTCTCGATGCACGCGATGGGCGGGCTCACGGTCGGCAACGCGGGCGCATTGATCAGCGTGCTTCGCAAACAGGGCTCCGGGATTCGCGACCAAGGATTTGAGATCACTGAGCTGATGGCAAAGTTTCGCCTTCAGCTAGGTGACGCGCACGAGCTGATCTTGCGCGGAGCCCTCTATGATGAGGGGTCAGCCACGACGTACCTGGGTCTCACGACGCCGATGTTCATGAGTAATCCCTGGCAAAATCCAGCTATTTGGGACTGGATGGACATGCGGCGGTACCAGGGCTCGATGCTCCACACGTTTAGAATTGCGCCGGGCTGGCGGCTGATCAACACGCTTTTTGCTTATACAACCCATCGGGTGTGGCACCGCCAATTGTACGACCGCGACGCAACACGATTACCTAACCTCGCGTACGAACGAATCGTCGGCGATCGAACGACGCCTGGTGGGGCGATCTATCTTCGAAATGGCAACCGCAACAACGACCGAGCTTATGAAGTCCTCGGAGTGCAATCTCGTGTGGAGGCTTCGATCACCAGCGGGCCAGTCAAACAAGAGCTCGACATGGGTGTGCGCGTTTTGGTTGAGCGATCGCTTCGTCGGGTGTTCTTTGGGTCGCAGGCGCAGTCCCGAACTGGGACGCTCGACAGCGAAGAGCAAGGCGATGGGCTGGCGCTTTCGCTGTTTGCGCAAGACCGACTGACGATGTTCGAGCATTTTACCATCACGCCTGGGGTTCGCTTTGAGCACTACTCGTTCACACGAAACGCTCGCAAATTAGCTGGTGTTGACGTGTTCAATCGGGGCAGTTCAAGTGTGTGGACCGTGATTCCGGGGTTTAGTGCGGCGCACAACGCTGGGTGGATTACGACCTTCGGCGGTATCCATCTTGGGTATGCGCCTCCGCGAATCACCGTCGCGATTGATCCCAACACAGGAGCCGATCGTCAACTCGATGCTGAGCGTAGCGTCAACGGCGAGCTCGGTGTTCGCATCGTGCGCGGGCAGTGGCTGCGCGCAGAAGCGACGAGCTTCGTCATCGATTTTGAGAACGAGATCATCCCAGGCTCGTATGCGGGTGGGATGACGCGGACCGAGTACCTCAACGGTGGGCGTTCGCGATATCTTGGGGTCGAGGGGGCGGTGATGCTCGATCTTGGGCGAGCGCTTGAGTGGGGGCACAGCGCGTTTGTCGACGTGCGTTGTACGGGTGTAGATGCGCGCTTACTTGATGGTCCGGTGCGGGATAACTTGGTGCCCTATGCGGTCCCTTTGAGCGGGTCGGCGAGTGTTGGATTTGAGCACTCGATGGGGCTCAGCGCGATGCTCACCGGGACGCTTGTGATGCGGCATTTTAGCGACCGCGAGAACACTCCCGTGGCTTCGAATGATGGGCTCAGTGGTCCGATTCCGACGTACGGAACGCTCGATTTTTCTGCTCGCTACACGCATCGGTCGAGCGGTCTTGGGTTCACGCTAGCTGTGAAAAACCTGCTCAATCAGCCATACATCGCATCGCGGTTGCCCGAGGGAATTTTTCCCGCGGGGTTCACCCAGGCGCTCATTGGTATGCGCTGGGAGCGCTGGTAGCGAGTGTCTCGACGCTCGGTCAACAAGCGGTGAAGACCACCACGGGAAGTCGATACCAAGAGGGACTTGACCCCCGTGAGATCGCCAAATTGATCCGCGCGGACCTCAAAGGCTCGCGAAGATTTGACGGGGTTGAGTTTTCGGTTCGAGTGCGACGGTTCGCGGGTGGATGCAGCATTGAGGTTTCAATCGTCAACGCTCCTGGCGTGATCGTTAG
>JANNCG010000292.1:0-8490 GCA_031386385.1 Myxococcales bacterium | reverse complement strand
CCCAAGCCCATTGTGAAGCACGAGACAGCGCGTGAGTTGTTTCTCAGCACCGCGAAGAAACATCTGAAAACTGCCACATAGAGTTGAGTGGGTGCAGCTGCGTTGCGCGATGGGCAGAGCGTGAGGAGGGTTGATCGGGGTCTCAATCTCGTGGTTGCTACGGAGCTTCTGTGCGAGCATCAGCGTGAGTTGTCGATGGCTCATCAAATAATGACCGAATCAACCATTATTTCACCAACACTGGCCACTAGGCCCGAGGCTCGGACTTATCAAATCGACAACCTGCTCGTGCGAGTGAGTGCGGGAGAATTTCGGGTTCCGATTTTTCAACGCGGGTTGAAGTGGGATGACAGCGATCGGATCGAGCTCATCGACAGTGTGTATCGTGGATATCCGATTGGGACACTGCTCCTGTGGAAGCACCCTGCACCAGCCAGCCGGATAGACTTTGGGGGTTACATGATTGACGCTCCCGAACGATCTGACGCGTTGTGGATTGTCGATGGCCAACAACGTTTGGCCAGCCTCGCGTCTGTGCTTCTCAACCCATTACCTGCAAAAAAGCAGATGGAACTCGTGATTTCTCCTGCTGGAGAGGTTCAATTTCGTTATCCCAGGCTTCGCACGACGCACGCCACTGGCACCGTCGTCGTTCCAACTCATGTGTTGCTCGATAGTTCTGACGTTGCAGAATGGTGCATCGACAACAAGTTGCAGGCCACCAGCCGACGTCAGGTCCTCGACGTTGCGAAGCGATTGCGAGAGTACCAACTGTCAGCATATGTCGTTGAGGGAGACAACGAACAGATTCTCCGAGAAATATTTCGTCGAGTCAACCGGAGCGGCAAAAACTTGGAAGAAACCGAGGTTTTTGAGGCCATCTTCGGCGCACGAGTGCACCGAGTGCCCTCGCTCAAAGGCGTCTCAACCGCGTTGGAATCGCTCGAGTTTGGATCAGTCTCCGAAGAAGTAGTCCGACAGGTCGTGCGTGAAATCGCTGGGATCAATCATCGCGCGAATCTCGTCGATGAGTTAAGAAAGGCCGACGTCGATGCAGAGCTCACACGAGCGGAGGATTCCCTTCGTCGTGCGATCCAATTTTTTAAATCAGAAGTCGGGTTTATTCACGTTGAGCTCATCCCCTACTCAACCACGCTGCTCTTGAGTGCGCTTTTTTTTGATCGTTTTCCCGAACCGAATCCACGCTCTCGAATTCTTCTCCGACGCTGGCTGTGGCGTGGATCGCTCGCCGGACGGCTCGTGACTCAATCCGCCTACGTCGCGCAGATCGTGAGGCAAATCACCGCTGGCGACGAGAACGGCTCAATTCAACGCTTGTTCGTCCTGCTCGAAAACCTCCCAGGCAAAAGCAATGAACCCATCATTCAAGACGCTGCGCGGGCGGACTCTGCGCGTGTCCGAATGCTCGCCGCTTCACTCGCAGCGCTGGAGCCGAGAGACCTTCGCACCGGCGAACCTATTCATCTGGCAAAGCTTCTTGACCAGGGACTAGACACAGCGCTCACGGTGATCGACCCTCAGTTGCCCAAATCCGATCCCGCCAATCGCGCGTTGCACCCTGCGGTTCGAGGCGGGTTGGTCAAGCTCTTCGAATCAGCAAATATTCAGACAAAACGAAGTCACGCGATCGCCGAAGAGGGACCTTGGACCCTCACAGATCGACGCGCTCGACTCGACTCAATATGCCACGACTTCACGGCTCGATATGCAGAGCGAGGCGCAGATGACTCGCCACCACTCAGCACTATTATAGTTGAAGAGTAATATACTAATGCGCGCAACTGTTCGTTTGTATGGTGTGATTGTTGGCTGGATTGAGCTGAAGGGCGACAAATCTGAGTTTTCGTTTGCACGAGACTATCTCGATCAACGCCCGCGGCCAATCCTCAGTCGTCGCTACGAAGACCTCACACTCACGGGACTTAGAGAGGTTGGGATTCACTCGAAGCTTCCGGCGTTCTGGCGCAACTACTTACCAGCAGAAGGCTCTGCCCTTCGTCGCTTGCTCGCGAAGCATTCGGGTGTTCGTGAGACTTCAGAGTTTCGCTTGCTGCTTGCCTTGGGCGACGACCTTCCGGGTGCGGTACACGTGGCTCTCGATTCAGCCGAGGATGTGCAAGAGATTGCTGAACTGCCCCTTCAATCACATCCAGAGGCTGGTCTAAAATTCTCGCTCGCCGGTATGCAACTGAAGTTTTCGATGGTGGCGCAGGGTGAGCGGCTCACCATTCCAATGCGTGGTCAGGGAGGCGAGTGGATTGTTAAATTCCCGGACCCCAATTGGGCTCAGGTGCCTGAGCTTGAGGCGGCGACGCTCGAGTGGGGCCGACACAGTGGTCTCAATGTGCCTGAGTTTCGACTGGTTCCGATCCATACGCTAGACGGGATTCCCACAGAGCTACAAGTGGATGCTGAAGGGACTGCGCTCGCCATTCAGCGCTATGATCGGCTGGTTGGACAAAAGCGAATCCAACAGGAAGATTTCAGCCAATTATTAAACTGTGACCCCGAAGATAAATACAACAACAACGGCGCATGCCCCGGCGGAAACTATCTCAACTTGGGCAAAATCATTCGCGCTTTTTGCGGACGCGAAGACTTCGCTGAGTACCTTCGACGTTTGGTGTTCATGGTGGTTTCGGGCAACGCAGATGCGCACCTAAAAAACTGGTCGCTGTACTATCCCGATCCGCTGAGACCGCACCTTACTCCGGCATATGATCTGGTGGCAACCGTTGTGTATCCAGGGCTCGATCAGCACTTGGCGTTGAACTTTCTGAAGTCCCGTGATTTTCGAAGCGTAACGATTGATCGCTTTGCAGCACTGATCGAGAAGGTGACGCCGGATGTCGCCGAGCGCGGAGTGATGATAGATGTCGTGCATCGCGCGATCACCGCGACGCTCACCGCGTGGGACAGCGTCGAGCAGCAGTTTAACGACGCGCAGCGAGCCTCGATACGTGCGCACATCGCGAGCCTCGGGCTAAAATCGACCTGAGATCGCGGTACCGAGAAAGCGGTCCTTAATCTTTTTTCGACGCCCCTTCATTTCGCCTCCCCACAATACCCTGTGAATCTAGCGATAGATCGTCCACGTGTTTTGCCTAAACGCGCGAGTCCAGGCGCCTGCACGTGGACTCTATCCACCACCATTGAGGGTCGAACGGTGAACTCGCAGCCGGTCGCAACTTGCTTTCACAGTGTTGTGTCGCACTTAGGGCTCGTGTTGGATCGATGATGCAAATAGTTGCACAACTCTCGGTGCAAGCGCGTCGCCAGTGAGCGGTTCGCTTGCAAAAAACTCGTTGTCACCGCCACAAATCACCTCGCCCTGTTGGGTGACAGCGCAACGGTGGGTGTCACCACACGCGATGATTTGGATGCCGCGAACGCCCTGCGCAAACAGCACGTCGTCACGCGTGCACGACCACCATTCTGTTCGAGAAAACGCAGCTCGCATCAGTGCTGGCATACACGCCAAATCATGCTCATCTAATCGCGGCGCGTTGCTTGACGTGGGCCGGTTGATTCGTGGACGCTCACTCGGCACGGTAAACGTGCCAACTAACGGCTCAAGCGCTGTAGAAGCCACTCCACAACATCGGCACTGAGCGCTGCACACGCAAGTCGCCTCATCGAAGATTTGCAGCGATTCATCGCGGCGAAACTGCGCTGGCATAAATCTCACAGGGACCGGCTGCGACATGAGCGCCGTAGAGTACGTATTGGTCCATCCGTCGGCGCTCGGCGAGCGTCCCGAGCACTCACCCATCGCATCTAACCCCCAACAATACACCTCTCCAGACTCAAGCTGCGCACAGCTGTGCCCTCGGCCAACTGCAACGTGTCGCGCGCGCCCTGGAAGAATAACAGCGTGTCGCCGACCCCGGACGACGAGCTGATCGCCGAGGCGACGAAGGGATGGCTCGCCCCAACAAAAGACGATTCCCATTTCGGTGAGACCACAGACGTGGCGGACACCCGACGAGAGCGAAGTGAGTCGCGGTAGTCCGGCGACAACGGCAGGTGCTTCACTCGTTGAGCGAGTGACACGAGAATCACGCCCGCTGCACCGGACGCTGCCGTCCGCTCCAAGCATGCAGACAAAGTCCGCGCCAGACACAATTTGTCGCGTTGGAGTTGGATCGATCTGAGGCTGCCAGCTGCCATCCGCCAGTTGCGTAGTCAGCAACCAACACCAGCTCGCCGACCCAACTTTCGCGCAAAGTTTGTCGCGGGTACCCACAAGATTATCAATCAGCGAAGAGCCCGCAAGAGTGCCCATGAGCGGTCCAAGCGACGCGTCAGATCCGACGGACCAGCATCGAACAAGTGGGTCAGCTTTTGCGCGTGCGCAAAAAACGTTTGGCAGGAGCACTCGTGGAGCCACCCACTCAGCGACCGCGACCTGCAAAACGGGGTTGCGGCTCCAAGTGTCAGCGCAGCGCAGCGTCTCTGCAGATCTTAGGCAGACGCTTGCGGCGCCACTGGAGAGATCAATATCGCGAACGACGTCGCTCCTCAAAAACTGTCCGTCGACTGCATACCCCACATACGACCTAGTTGGCGGCGATCCAAACTCAAGCACTTCGGCAAACGCTCGGGGATCAACAACGTCCCAGTGGTGTTGAATGGGCACGTTATTCTGAAGCTGTTGCATCAATCTATACGAACCTGCGTTGGGGCCGCGTATTCCTGCGCTGATTGCCGGAAAACTCATCGGCAGAGCACCCCAACAACGCGTCGCTCCGTTGGCGAGCAACGCGCAAGTGTGAAGATGTCCGCCCGTCAATCCGACGACATCGTGAAGCGCTTCAAGGCGAGAATTGACAGCCGGGGCGCTCGTAGCGAACACGCCCGAGCACGAACGAGGCGCCGCACTTTGCGCAGAACCGTGAGCACACGAAGCGAGCATTAGACCGAGAGCGACGCGAACGTGCAGATGGACTTTCAATATTTTAACGTTGGCATTCTCTGCAGTGACGGACAACCGCAAATCAACGCGCGTTGTCTCGACACTCCTGCTCGGTGCGGTACCACGCGCTCCAGTCAATGTCGCCGCAGGCTCCGCAGGACGATAGTCGCTCGAACAAGATTGTCGTCGTGGATTGAGTGCTGACGCGGCTGCAGAATCCACACGTGCGATTGCGTAGACAAATTGCGATGGTCGGTTCGTGACCGCGTCCAACATACACCTCACCCAAGAAAGCCGCCGACGCAGGGAACAGTGCTGGAGGATTGGACGATGTCCAAGTTTGCAGAGACTCGCAGTTTCGACCGCGGTCAACATGAAGTGCTCGACATTGCTGCGCTGACGCTCGTACCCAAACTGTGAGCTCGTCAAATCCGCTTTCGTGGAGCATCCGCTTCAGCAAGCACGGATCGCGGAGTGATGGCCGCCTCAATGCAACAGTACTGGGGGGCACACACCACGGATGCGCAGGCAAAACTGCGCGGCCTTCAATATCACGTCGATGCACGGACGAGTTCGAGCAGCCAGCGGTGAACAAGGCTAAGGAAAACCGGGCTAAAAGAGCCGCCAACTTCATCGCATCACGCGCTGAGCCTGCGGATGCCAAGAGCCATTGGGAGACCCAATCTCGGATTCAATGGCTCGTCGCTTAGGACACGGCATGCTCGATTGAGTATCCGCGATCCAACACGCGGTGACAACGAACTTGGACCAGAGCGCTCTACGAGAGCGTGAAACATCGAGCAAAATTGCCTACGGATTGCACGGGTACGGCACACACATCGGCCACACCTCGCGAGTGATGTCATGCCGCGCGTACGCGCAAAAAGTTCCATCGCTACACCCCATACGAAATGGGTCGTCGCACCGCGGGATTTCTCGGCCAGCGACGCTGTTGGCGCAGATCTGGGGCACACGATTGTTTCGTGCATACTCGGCAAGATCGGGTGAATACCGTTCAACAGGCAGGCACTGATCAAGTCCGTCCGAACATCGGGTGCCTGCCGGAGCATCGGGCTTACAGAGGACGATAAACGAAGTGTTCGTTACAACAGGAGTCGGCGACGCTTCGAGTTGCGCGCAGTAGCGATTGTTCGGTGGCCGTCCCCGCACCCCATACTCAACGACGTCGCCCATGACGTCGCGTCCGGCGTCCATCGCCCCAGTGTTCGAATTGCCGCAGCTTACGGAGGCCGCAAAGACGATCGCTCCCCCAACAAACTGTCGTATAAATCCCTGATAAAAATCAGTTAATGTGCGTGCGTGCGTGCGTGCGTGCGTGCAACCGCAGTGCCAGCGCGGCACACTGCTTCTTCTTTTCGCACGACAGTAGCGGTTGGCAACTCACCGAGCGCGTGTGTTGTGTAGAGCTTCACGCTCACTTCTTCGCGCTTCGCCTCCGTTGTTTGTTGAATGATCCTCATCGCCTCACTCTAAACTCTCTGCTGCCCCAAAGCAGCGCTCGATGAAATCAATCGTGCGCTCAACACCGTGGCACCGTCAAAACAAATCGTCCGCCCCTCGACACGTCCAGTTTGACTCGTCACCAAATACGCTGTGAATTCGCTGCAAAATGTCTCGCCAAGGCAACCTAGTCGTTCGTCTGTTGCACTCCGCGCTGTCACTGCTTCGACGTACAACACTTGGCAAAGCGCCCTCTTGCTGTGCCTTCGCGAGTGAGCACGAAGCCAGTCGCTCGATCTCCACACACGTCCAAATTCTCCCCTTCGTCCATGCTCGCCCAATGGCCACGTTAATTAATTTTCGACACGCCTTATTTTCCCCTCCCCACAATACTCTGCGAATTTATTGATAGATCGTCCACGTGTTTTGCCTAAACGCGCGAGTCCAGGCGCCTGCACGTGGACACCCCCCGTTTCGTCTCTCACCACAGTTGCCGCACATTGCATTGCGTGCTGCAATGATCGCTGTGAAGACTTTGTTTGAAGACGACGGATCCATCGTTAGCATCGACGAGACTCAAGGCATCGTGACTCTCTTCAGAAAGCCCGTCGCCATCACCGACGCCAAATTGCGTGAGTGGGTTCACCACATGGAGCTGTACCTTCCCATCTCGCAGCGAAGAAAACTGGCGATTCTCCAGGATATGCGCCAAGCACCCATGATCAAAGACGCCGAGAGCGAGAAGGCCATTCTTGAGCTCGTGCTGCCGATCGTCGGAGCATTTCATGCCCGAGCGATCCTGATTCAGAGCGCCATCGGAAAGCTGCAAGCCAACCGCACTTCTCGTGAGATGGGCCTCCCCGCGGGGGTGTTTTTGGATGAGGCTCAAGCGATGGATTACCTGCGCGCTGAGCTCGCTAAAAAGCGAGCACTGGACTCACGATAAGACCACTGGATGAGCACCAACCGCCATGCAAAATAGCATGACAGCATCCCTGTGCGGTATGGGCGCGCCACCGGAGCCACTCGGCATTCATCACAGACACTCTTCACTGTAAATTTTAGAGCATATTTTCTGCAGAGTGATGAGGACAAGCCTCCTCGCAAGTGCCTTCGCGCAGAGCGCTCAGGAAACCCGCTCGTCATTGGCATTCCTCGGGGGTCGTTGGAGATGCTGTGCGCGTAGAATCCTCCGGTGTGTGAACTGAGGAACTCGGAGTTCGTCCGAGTTCAAGTTTGGTTGATCGACCGCACGCTTTGGTTCAGCAAGAGCATCCCCCACCAACCCCGAGGAATGACAATGACGAGGGGGCCCTGAGCGCTCTTTGCGCGAAGGCAAATGCGAGGAGGCTTGTCCTCATCGCTCTGGCGCTTCGCGAAGGCAAATGCGAGGAGGCTTGCCCCGAGCAGCATGATTCGGCTCAGCTTGACGCTCTCCAGGTAATACTCAGTCGTCTTGTGCTTCAGAGTCTTTCTCTAAATGCACATGCGTCTGACCAGAACCCCGCACTTCGATCACCCGATCTGCGCGCGACTGGGTCAAAAGCTTCGTCAGGTCCACTCCCATCTCACGAAGCGCGGCCAAACGAGCTTTCTCTTCTTGGTGCACCGCGCGTTCGGCCTGCAGACGCTGAGCGTCGTTGAGAGAGCGTTGTTCGCGCTCAAACGTGCTTCGTGCTTGTGCATCCGCGAGGTCCGCGACGCGCTGCTTGTCTCTCGCCGCGATGTCATGAAGGCTCGATGCGTCCTGCTCAACGCGTTGCCTTGTTGCCCGTGCGTGGTCTCGCTCGAGCTTAAAGTCTTCGAGGTCTTGCGCTTGCTGCTGTGTCGCTCGGGCCAGCTGCAAGCGCGTACGTGATTCGATCGCTTCATCGTGCATGCGTTGCAGCGAATCGGGCGCGCCATAACCGCGGTAGACAACCTTGTTGATGCGATAGCCACACTGCTCTGCGCGTGAGACAAGCTGTGAGTACGCGCTTAGGTCGTTGAGCTTTTCTGTGTGGCGTTTGAAGTCTTAAAAATCAAAGCGCCCGGTAAAATCAATGACGTCTGAGGTGGCTGCGTTGACAAAGTCTCCGATGGGATCGTGCGTG
>JANNCG010000996.1:0-1693 GCA_031386385.1 Myxococcales bacterium | reverse complement strand
GATCCGCCGCGGATTTGCCGGGTTGTCGTAGTACCAGCCGCCTGCGGGACCGCACGCCGCCATGGTCGCGACCCGACCGGGGCGCTGAGTCATTCCACCGCCTTCGATCAGCACGTTGACCCGCGAGCCATCAAGCACCATCCCCATCGGCGGGTCGGGAATCGCCAAATCACACGACAGCCGTGAAGCAGTCTCAACGGCGGTCGCGACTTGGTCGAAAAATGGCGCCCAGGCAGGGGCTCCGTCACAAATTTTTGCACGCGCTCCACGGTTTCTTGCCACCAACGTCGTGTACGTGGGCCCTGAGCTTGGGGGCATGGTGCCTCCCGGATAAGTGCAGCGCTGCGCGGGATCCACGAGCGAGTTCCACCCGTAGAGAGCGCTGAAGGTGTAGCCGGTAAACAGCCCCATCCACGAAGGGTCCAGCAGACCGGGAGGCAGGGTGAAGGTCATACTTCGCGGATTCACGCCGCCACGAAAACGCTCAAACTCATCCGCCGGCATCCGGGATTCATCGTCCGTGACCACCACAATGGTCTTGGTCGCGCTGGGCCTAAGAAACTGTCGCCATGGCTCACCACCGCGCTCTTGACCTTGTGAGTACCCACCCGTTTGTCCGAGTGAGCCCAACAGTTGCTCAAGCGGTTGTGTGCTTCGAATATCAATCGAGGACTGAAAAAATCTCGGACCGTTGCCACAGTTGTTGTCCCCGGCGAGCGGCATGGGGATACATACTGCGTAGCGCATTCCTGCGGGAATCATCACGGGATTCATCGCGGACCGCAGCGACAACATCACTACGCGGTAGTCTAGATTGCGCATCGCGACGCGCGTCGCGAAGGCGTTGAGCCCCGCGGTGACCTCACGAATGGACGGGGCCATGCTGGTCGAGTTGTCTACGACCCAAATGATATCCACCGGCTGTCGCTCAATCTGCGCGACGGACTCCACGGCCCCACAAGCGGCGTCGGGATCTAAAATCACAGGAACATCGGGTCGCACCGAAGGGACATCCCTCACAATGTCTGTCATTCCGAATCGATCGTCGAACATCGTCGGCACATCACTGCTGCCAGCGGCGTCACGGACTCCAGTGCCATCGGTCTGCAAAAAGGGGCGCATCTCAACGCAAGCCATTGGCCCGAGGACGGCGATGAGCAGCCCCGCCGTGCGCACCGGAGCATAGCTGCTCAAGCGATTGCTCGGGGAGTGTTTGTGAGGGTCGCGAAGAAAGTCCATGGGTGAATTGTACGCGAGTTAGACAGAGAAGTGTCTACGAGAACCAGCAACGATTGTGCAACGTCGCCAAGTGCAAAGGGGAGCGTTGATTTACCGGCGTCCCACCTGCGGGCACGTGTACCCCATTCGGTCCACTGTGGGCTTCACGCGCAATTGGCAGGTGAAACCATCGTGAACTGTGCTCCAATGGTGCGTATGCGAACTGAAGCTGTCGTGATCGCGCTCTGCTCTGGGCTCTCGCTACTGCATTGCGCGACGACACAAACGCAGACCGTCACGATGACCACGTCGATTGTTGCCAACGCGAATGTCGCGATGCCAATGACGGCCCCCGGTGAGCCTGTCGCGTTTGCGGGCGGGACAAACGTCCCGTTGTCCATCGCGCAAGCGCGGGGCGCGCTGAGCTCGTACGGAGAGTGGCAGAGCACGAGCTTGGGTAGCGTTTGGTTTCCTG
>JANNCG010000215.1:0-5482 GCA_031386385.1 Myxococcales bacterium | reverse complement strand
CCGCGAAGACGGCAAAGGCGGGCTCACCGAGGCGCTCACAGACTTGGTGTTTCAGCACGAGCGCAACCGTACGTTGATTGGCTTGATCAGCGAAGCGGACGTCGAAGAAGAGGTCGCAACACCGGTGCAGAAGGCCTTTCGGTTTGCACAGCTGACAGCAGCCCGAACCATGAACAGACACCCCGATGCGCCAGAGACCCAGCTCACGGTGGCGTTGATTCTTGGTCTTGGACTGCAGCAGCTTTTGTACAAAGACCGATCTCGTGCGCAGGTGACCGAGCTGCTCACACAGTGGAACCAATGGCTTGTGACTCTCCGCGCGAATGACGAAAACGTGCGTCAGAGTGGGACTGTTGTTCGTGGGCCTGCGGACTCGGTGACGGTGCTTCGGCCCGTGGCGTCGAAAAAAGCGTAGTCATTCACGCGAGCGACGGAGTCGCTTAGACCCAAGCTTAGGCACGTGCAGCGTGTATTTGGGGTGCGTTGATCACCGATTTTGCTGTGCTTCTGCGGTGCCTCGAATTGTTCGGGAACGTTGGAGTCGCGGCGCTGTCTGTGGGACGCTCCCCGAACTTTCCAAAGAGGAACCGCATGTCCCTAAGACCGTCCAGACCCTACGCCCTGCTTTGCAGCGCGGTACTTTTTTATGGCTGCAACCACGACCCAAAGGTCCAACAGAGCGTTGGGCAGATTGAGCGTGTTCGCAGCGGAGTCAGTGTCACCAACGCCTCTGGCGAGCACGATGTTCGGCTCATTGAGCGGCTGAGCACTGAGGACAAAGTGAGGGTTGACGCCAACGGACGCGCGATCCTGTCGCTTGACGGTGGAGGACGGTACATCCTCGATCACAACACTCAACTGCGAATCACCAACGCGCGCTCAGCAACACTTGAGCAAGGACGCTTGTGGATCGCCGGCGGAGGCGAAGGTGGACGCTCTGAAGAATCGCAGCTTCGTGTTGCGGACAGTGTGTTGCACCTTCGGGGCGCGCGAGCGAGCGTGACGGTCACCAACGGGCATGCGACGGTGGCTGTGTTGTCCGGTGAAATTGCATACGAAAGCGGTGCACGACGCGGGGCGATTCGCACTGGTGAGAGCGCAGAGCTAACGGGCTCTGTTGCGCGCGTCGCGGCCCAAACCGCGTACGACGATTGGACCGGCGGGCTCGCGGATGATGTTCCGTCGATGGGCGGGGACTCTGCGGGTCTGGGGTCCGTTGCAGCGCGCACTCCGGGTGAAACCGGTCAGCCACGATGGCCCATGGTGATGCAAAAGCTGGAGGCCTACGTGACGGTTCGCGGGGACTTGGCCATCACGACGATTGACCAGACATTTTTCAATCCTTCGGGAGACACGGTCGAGGGTCTGTACACTTTTAACACCCCCGCCGGCGCAGTGCTTCAGATGTTTGGTGTCGATCGTCACGGCAACATTGTTGAGGGCCGAGTGCAAGAGCGCCAGCAAGCCGCGGCGCAGTACCAAGCGCAAGTGTACCGCGGAAGCACGCACGACCCCGCGCTGCTTGAGTGGGATGCGCCTGGAAGATTTCACGCAAAACTGTATCCCATCGCTGCGGGTGCGACACGACGGGTGCGAGTCAGGTACACCCAGTGGCTCGGTGCGGACGCACATGGGCACAAGACATATCGCTTGCCGCTGGCCGCGCTCGACACGCGGATTGGCGAGTTTCGCGCAGACTTTGACCTCGATGAATCAAGCGTGACGAGCGTTCGCGCGGGCGCGGGGGCGCAGATCGATCGAGACCATCACTTGGTGATCGCGCAGAGTGATGTGATGCCGCGTGCGGATTTGGTGGTTGAGCTCGACTCGCTCCCAACGGGTGAGGCATCGGCGCAGAGGGTTCCGCTGCCGGGTGATCCACGCGGTGGATTTGTGCGAGTGGCGGTGAGATCACCGGTGCAAGACACCCGTGAGGCCCGTGACGAGGGCGTGGATTTGGTCATCGTGGTGGATCACTCCGCAGCGACAGACGAGCTTGCGCTTCGGTTAGAGCAGGCGTTTGTCGAGTCGCTCTTGGGCAATCTTGATGCCCGTGACGCGGTGTTAGTGCTCGCCGGAGATGTGAGCACCCGCGCGATTGGGTCAGCCAATTTGGAGCTAACCCCGGTGACCCCAGAGCGTCGGCGCGCCATCAGTGAGGCGCTGACCAGAGATCATCTTGGAGGCGCCACGGACCTAAGCGCGATGATCGCCAACGCGCACCGAGCGCTGAGACCGGGACGCAACGGAGCGATTGTGTACGTTGGAGACGGACACGCAACGGTGGGCGAAAACGCTCTCCCCACGCTTAGAGCCATGATGGGACGGCTGTCCCCGAGGCCACGATTTTACGCCGTGGCGGTGGGCGAAGAGCCACGACTTGACCTGCTCGATGGGATCGCTTCTCCCGCAGGATTGTCGCGCCGAATCACACGTCGTGGAGACGTCGCGCGTACAAGTCTTGAGTTATTGCAGCACGCGTCTCGTCCATTGTTGCGCAACGTGCGAGTGGACCTTGGGGCGGGCGTGACGGCGGTTTATCCCGCTGAGCCGGTGGATCTTCCCGTCGGTGAGCCCATCGCTGTGGTGGGCCGATACCCTGGAGATGCCCCCAGAAGCGTGACCATTCGCGCCCTGTGGAACGGTCAAGAGCTCACCCGTACATACCCCCTGAGCGTCAACGCGGTGCGCGACAACGATGACCTTCGTTATCGCTGGGCGACCGCGCGGCTTGAGAATTTGCTCGCTCGCGGCGAGTCTCCCGGTGTCATTGTCGAGCTTGGCACTCGGTTCGGGTTGATCACTCCGTTCACTTCACTTTATGTTCCCAGCGAAGATGAGGTGGGAGCGCTGGAGATGCGCATGCGACGAGGACCGAGAGTTCCTACTGCATTTGCGCAGTTAGATCTGACGGACTTGCTTCCGTTGGTGGGCTGCTCAAGGGACCGAGGTCCAGGGCGCGGCGTTGCAAGTTCTTCAGTCGCAACAGAGCAATCCGAGGATGAAGAGCAGGGAGGCGCCGGCCAGCGTCACGCCGGAGACGAAGGTCGAATGGGTGGGCGAAACTCGGCCAGTCCCAGCGCAGCGGCCTCTGCTCCGCGTGCTGCGCGCTACGCGATCGCGAACAACCGCGAAAGCAACAATGAGCCGTCCCCGGAGGCACCCTCAGCGCCACCGCCTGTTCAAGCGCCCACCGAACAGCGCGCTGGGCGGGTCAGTGACCGCGGGATTTTTGCCGCGCTCGGCGCCCCCAACGATCCAGGAGGCACAGCTGCAGCAGTATCCCCCTTTGGCGGACTGAGCGACAACACCGCTGCGGGACCAATGGCCCAAGCGCAGACAGCGCCGTCCACGACCGCGACAGGGGGTGCCCGTCGAAGCAGGTCCATGGGGGGAGAGCGAGACCAAGCCCATGCCAACGGCAACATGGACGGCGACGCTATCGGAGATGCGTTTGGTTATGGCGGTTTGGGCGGACAAGGCTCGGGCGCGGGTGGCGGCGGTACGGGCGAAGGGACTATTGGGCTTGGAAACTTTGGGACGATAGGTCATGGCGCCGGCACAGGATCGGGCCAGGGTTATGGCTCTGGCTCAGGAACTGGGCTTCGCGGACGAGGAGGTTCGGGACCGCTCGTGAGAGCTTCAGTTCCTGAAGTGTTTGGCGCGCTTTCTCCGGAGGTCGTGCGTCGGGTGGTTTTGCGAAATCTGGGACAAATCTCACACTGTCACGAGCAGGGACTGGCACAAAACCCGAACCTTCACGGCAAAGTAACCGTTCGCTTTGTGATCGGATCCAACGGCGCAGTGAGCCAATCGGCTGTCGCCAACGATGCCACAACTTACCCCTTGCCCACGGTCGCGCAGTGCGTTGCCACGGCCGTTACGCGATGGCAGTTTCCATCCGTCGAAGGTGGCGCGCCCGTGACAGTGTACTATCCGTTCAACCTCTTGACCCCCGATGGTGATGCAGGCGGGACCGACCGCGTCGTCCGTCATCGCGGTCCCGGAGGCGAGACCCTTGAGGTCGATCAAGTCTCGCACTGCTCGGACGCGGCATCCGTTCCGCTGGCTCAGCGGCTCACGCTTTGGCGAGAGCGCACCAGCGACAGCAGCGGCTCAGCGCTCGTGCAGCAATACCGCACTGCGCGGCAAAACTGCGAGCTGCCATCTTGGGCAGACCGCGTGGCGATGTTGCGGTTGATGTATGAGCGCTCGGGCTCGCTCGATGCGCGCCTGGCACTGTACAACGCCATGAGCTTTGATCGTGCCGCGAAGAGCTGGCTGCGCGCGACAATCCTTCGTGGGCTTGCGCGTTCGGGTGAGCTTGCGCGAGCACAAGAGCTTGGGCTTGGTCGCTTGGACGCCAACATGATGGCGCAGGCGCTCGGTGTGGCCAACACACCTGGGCAGCGCTTGAATGTCTTGGGCGAATTGGCCCGCAGATATCCAGACGATATGGACCTCGCGACACGCTATCTCAACGAAGCGGTCGCGCAAAACTCTGCGGCGATTGTTCGCACGCAAACAATGCGAATGCGTGGACATCCGCAGGCGGATGCAAAAGTGCGCACCGCGGCTGGCGAGGCACTGTTTGCGATCGGTGACGAGGCCGAAGCGCGCCGAACGTTTAGTGAGATTGTTGAGTTTGCGCCCGACGATCCCGCAGCGCGGCAGCGACTGGGCGACATCGCGCTGTCACACGGCTGGGCTGACGAAGCTTATCGCCAGTTTCAAATGCTGGCACAGATCGAAAACGAAGCGGCAGAAGTGCTCCTTCGCCAAGCGATGGCGGCACGCATGGCCGGTCGCTTGGACGAAGCCATTCGTTTAGCCGAGCGCGTCGCGCAAGAGTCCTCCTCTGGCAACGGAACCCTCGGTGACGTCGCGAGTGCTTGGATTGGGATCGAGCTCGCGATCGCAGCGAGTGAGCCCAACGCGCAGCGGAGCGTTGTAGACGCACTTCGCTCACGGTGGCGCTTGTCGAGCGCGGCTCGCGGTGCCGGCGCACTTCGGCTGATTTTGCGCTGGTATCACCCCGATGACGCTGGCGAGATGTACCTGCAATTGCAGGGTCAAACACCCCGTAGAAGCGACTGGGTTGCGGGCTCTGTGTTCTTTGAGAGCACCATTTTTGCAGACGCTCCTGGGCCACTGGCGCTTGAAGTGCGACGAGGCGTAGGTGCCCGCTCACGCGGCAAAGCCGAGCTTATATTACTTTGGAACGAAGGCCAACCCACCGAGCGTCTTGAGCGCCGTCCGTTGACCTTCGATGAGACACACACTCACTTTGTATTTGACGCCACCAACGGCGCAACAAGCACGCTCACAGAGCGAGCTGGCGGCACATCGTTGGTCTCTGTTGAAGGCGCAACACAGGGAGTCGCCGCGCAGGCTGCTCGCCCCGCAGGAGGTGCACGATGAACCAGTACAAACTTTCGTGGGCGCTGATCAGCTGCGCTGTAGCTTCACTGAGCGCTTGCGC
>JANNCG010000207.1:0-9844 GCA_031386385.1 Myxococcales bacterium | reverse complement strand
ATGGCAGAATCAAGTGAGCGGTCCAACGCATTCGCGATTGTCATTTCGCCCGTATCTATTGCACGAATCGCCAACGCAGCCGCTTGTGGGGGACCCTCCCATCGTTGCGTCGGAGAGAGTCCACGGCGGGCTCGCTCTGCCTGCACGAGCGACCAAACACTTTCTACGTCATGCATCGCTGTTGGATCAACGACATGCCACAACACATAAGCTATGCCTGCAAAACCGCCCGGTGCTGTCAATGGACAAAACGCGCCATAACGAACATTGGGACTCATGAGATTCATGCGATCGGCTGGCGAGGCAAGTGCTGCGGTTAGAATTCTCGACACATTACGGCTTGGCATGAGGATTCGCCCCACCACACCCACTTGCACCATTCGAGGCACGCCATAGCCAGACATCATGGCTCTCTCCGCTACCACAAAGTTTGATCGTTCGGCGGAGGTCCGCAATCCTGGGTGCAAGTGGGCGCTTACGGAACACGCAATGCTTTCAGCCTCACCTCCAAACTCAACCGCAGGCCGCCCTGCCGCAGCGCGAACCTGATTCAGTTGGCGACTCAGACCGGTAGTTGTGGTTTCGTTTGGACCGAGAGGATTCAGCGGGGAGTCAGGCAATTGCCACGTATTCAATCGTTGGTCTCCGCCAACAAATACCTCTGCCAACGAGCGACTGAACATGAGTCCGGGGGTGACGAGCTCGATCGATATCAGTGACGGCAAGCCCGTAACCGGCACTCCACACCGTGCGACAAATCGTTGTGAACCGGGGACCGGCTCGGCAGCGCATGGATTCACACTACCGTCCCGTTGATTGGCGACAATCGAGATCACTCCGTTGCCAGTGGGTCCGAGCACTTCGCCCCGCAACAAAAGCGATCCGTCAGAATCCCGCGACTCCCGTTCGAATCGAATCTGTGGAACGGCGGCCACCGCAACCACCGAGTAGCGAGAGCCAAAATGCGCGGTCGCGACGCCGATACTGCCCTCTGCGTGCGCGGCAAAATCCGTCATTCGCTGAGCGACCCCCGTTGCCAACTCATTTGTCGGAGGCGCGGAGGTACCGGACGCGTTGGCATCGACCGAGAATTCAGCGGAGGTAAAATTCTGACTATGCATTCGACAGGCAGCTGCCATAAATTGCTGCAAATCTGGTGGTGGATCACCGTTGTTTCGCGCGGCAAACGACGCCAGTTCGTGTGCAAAACAACGCATCGATTCTGTGGGTGTGACGGGACGATTGGTCACTAGAACTGAAAGCGCATGCTCAACGGTATCCGCGGTGTTCCAAGTCGAGGCGACGTCAGCGGTCTCAATTCCACGAGGAGGCGAACCACGAAGCTCCCAACTCAACACTTCGGTTGCAGGCATTGCAACCCGCGGGCGACTCACCCGCACGCGCGCGAGCTCCCGAACCTCTGCCAACGTTGGCAGTCGGGTCCCTCCAAAATTTTCTCGTGCAACATGGCTGTGACGGTCTGCACTTTGAGTTGTCGCACAGGCAAAGAGAGCCATTCCCCCAACCCACGCCAGTCGATCAAGGCGATTGGTCTTCATTGAGCGGATCGTACCGGAGACTTCGGGCAATACTCCAGCAAGTTTCCTCACCATTCACGACGCGTGAATATCTGGTTGCAACACAGGTCTGGCTGCGAGATGTTTCTCACTATGATCAGGCGGGAATCGAAAAGATCGAGAATGAGTGCGCTTTGCCTTTGTGCGTTGCAAGCAACGACGGGATGCTACTCGCACCTGCGTGGACCCGTGCCAAGGGCGCCAAACGCGAACGCTCCCCGACAAGAGCGAATCAGCTACTACAATCGGTATCATCCCATTCAATACCTTGATGTGCGACGAGGGCAGGACCCTAGCTATGGGCTGTCGCCGATCGTTGATCTCGAGGTGGGTGTGTTAGCCGATGGGCGAGAGGTTCAGTCGTTGCACGAGCTTGAGCCTGCGGTTGGTCAAGCCACGCGACTGTCTCGTTGCGCGCAGGTCGTTGACTCAGTCTCAACCACTCGGACGATTCTCTCGTCAATCATGGCAGCGTTTCTCGTGGGCGGCGCGACCGCGGGAGTCTACGCGGCGTCGAACAACTTGGTCGTCGTTGGCGCCATCGGCGGAACCACCGGCTTCGTCGGACTCGTTGGACTGCCAGTCGTGCTTATTTTCACCGGAGTTTCAGCGCGCCAAAATAGCAGAGCAGGATTTCAAATGTACGACCCCCTTTTGCGCGAGCGTCTGGCGCTGCCACTGATTCCGGTTGATGGACCTGAGCCGAAGGTGCCGGGGGCGTCATGTCAGTGAGGACGGTGTGGTTCGCGCACGAAAAGCGTCTCGTCGTAGTTTGCCTCGTAAGTTCTGTCGCGAGTTGTTACCGCCATGTGCATATTCCGAACGCACCGACAAGCGCCACAACGCGGTCCGAGCAAGTCGCGTACTACGAGCAATTTCGCACAGAGAGTGCCGAACAGGTCACTCGCACTATGCCTCTCCCCAACGGACAGTCGCAGTCGAGGCAAGAGTTCGCCTACATTCGTTTGCAGAACGGAATGTGTGTCGAGGATCCCGAGGATCTACGGCCCGCTGTAGCACCGCACTCAGTGACGAGCCATGCGCTCGACAACATCCGTACTCTCAGTGTCGTCAATACCATCGTTACCGCAAGCGGAGGCACCATGGCTGCGATCGGCGCGGGACTGCTGATAAACGCATTTACATCCGCTAGTCGAGAGGCAACAAGCGCCATCATTGGAGCGTCGCTGCTCGTCGCCGCGACGTTCACCGCCATCTTCGAGCGGACGACGATTCGCTCACGAATCTCTAGCGAGCGTGAGTACGCACTGTTGACGTACAATGACTCCCTGCGAGAGCGCGTGGGGCTCTGTGGTGATGGCACCACTCTCGGAGATTGTGCGAACGCGTCGACCGTCCCTGATGCAGGCATTCACTCCGTTGACGCAAGCCCGAGTACCGACGCATCAACTTCGCCCAACACAATCTTGGTGCCTATCTCGGTCGATTAGCGCCCCCGCCAAGCCCCACCCTACGCAATCCATCAATCAATTCGCTGCGTATTCTCAGCCATCCCAACTCACCTCGGAGCGGTCCAGCGTGACAACCCAGGAGTGATCGCAGTACGCAAGGCTTCGCACTGTCGTGACGAGTCACTACCCTCGTGAATGCTCCGCTCTGCGCGCTCTGCGACGGCCGCGAGGGGCTGAAAAAATGCGTTCATCGCGTCGCGTGTCGTGGCATCGCACGTGTCGCCCACAAGCCCCGCGAGCGTGACGGCTTGCTCTTCGGTGAGCTTCGTCGCGATCTCTCGGTAGTGCTCACGCACCCATGCGTGCACGGTCGCACGGCGATCGGGATGCGATCCCGAAGCGTAGATCAAGCGACCCACGTCTTGCTGGCGTACCACCGGAGTTAACAGCGCGGCGAGCCCGTTGCGCAACACAGCTGGGTCTCTAAAAAATACCAGCGCAGATTGCGTGCTGCTGCGCTCTTGCGGAGTCAAATCGGTCCGCTGCAATCGCGCGATGATGGCGTCGAGTCGCGCTTGATTGCCGCGCAAACTGGCGATCGGGAGAATGAGCGTGGCGAGGTCAGCGGGGACGCCGGTTCCGCTTTGGAGTAGGGCTGTGGCGCGGGTCTCGAGCTCAGTGAGCGTGGCGGGATCGAGCGCGACTGAGCCGAGGGTTGAGATCGCTGAGCGACGCAGAAGATTTTTGTCATCATCGTCCGTGGGCCGCGGCATCCAAGTAAGCTCGCGAAGGATTGGGGCGAAGATTCTCGCGGTGAACGCACGCAGTCGGTCACGCACTGCCCCCTCTGAGTGGTGCGCTACCAGCTGCGACAGCCCCGATCCGATGGACTCAAGAACCAATCGATCACGGTCGTTGCGCACTTGGTATACCAGGGACAAGTACTGATCGATTGGGAGAGCGCCTGCACGAACCTGTGCCCACAACCCATCGACCAACCCAATGCGGGTGATCCGATCGAGCGTCGCCCAACGAGCGGGGGCAAACATCGCGCGCACGGTGGGGGTTAGGGTATAGCGAAAGTACCCAGCTTCGGCGTCGTTGGGGTGAATCCACGCGGGACACGTGCTGTTGGCTGCCAGCGCAAGGGTGGTCTGAGCAGCAGAAACAACTGAGCAAGTGCGTCCAGTCGCTGCACCTTGCGCATAACGTACACACAATGGGATGAGCCACGGATTGGCCGCCGCGGCGATGGCGGCTTGTGGTGCCCCAGCGTCTGCGTTCGCAGCTGTGGTCCCGCTAGCAGTGCCGCTGGGCGAAGCAGATGGACTGCCCAATACCCTGTATTCTTGCTGAGAAACGCGCAGTGACACCGGCGCGCCAGCAACACAGTTGGTCTCAATCGACACCAACGGAACCCCTCGCCGATCCAAAAACGAAGCTGCAATGGCCGACAAGTTGGCTGCGTTGGGGCCCGCGGGTTGAGCTTGCTGCAAGGCACCTAAGAAGTCTTGCGCCGTCGCGTTGGACCAAGCGTGCGTCTGCATGTATGCGCGCACTCCAGTTCGAAACACATCTTCGCCAAGATAGCTTTCAAGCATTCGAAGGACGCTCGCGCCCTTGACGTAGGTGATCCCGTCAAACGCTTCTTCGGCATCGCTGGTTGAGCGTACGGGCTGGCGCACAATGCGCGCGGTGGGGAGCGAGTCTTCGTCCATCGCCCAAGCTCGGCTACGGATGGACTCGACCCTTGAGTTCATCTGCGGACGCCAAGTGTCGAGCACCCGTGCGCCCATCCAAGTGGCGAACCCTTCGTTGAGCCACAGGTCGTCCCACCAACGCATGGTGACCAAGTTGCCAAACCACTGGTGTGCGAGCTCGTGAGCGATAATCCCGGCGATTCCACGGCGAGCGTTGACCGAAACACGCGCGGGGTCTGGGTTGAGCAAGAGCATTTCTTCACGAAACGTGACCAACCCTGGGTTCTCCATCGCACCCGCCCCAAACTCTGGAACCCCCATCAAATCAAGCTTGGGGTACGCATAGTTGCGGTCAAAGTACTGCGAGAGGATTTGCAAATGCGCAGCAGCGATGTCGAGCGACTCGCGTGTCATGGCGCCTTGGCCACGGGTGGCGATTCCGCGTAGGGGGATGGTCTGGGTTTGGCCTCCGGCGGTGAGCACAACGGGGGCGTGCTCGAGGATGTCAAACTGGCCAACTGCTACCGCGAGCAGGTAGCTCGGCGTCGGGGGTGTGTCTGCGAATCGAACCTGCGTGCGATTGTCTGCAAGCGTGCGTCGCTCAACCTCAGGCATGTTGGCGATCGGAATATTTTGTCCCGTGACCGTCAGCGTCACGCCCCACGGCACCTTTGCCGCTGGCTCATCGAAGCACGGAAAAGCCCGGCGCGCGTCGTTGGGCTCAAACTGCGTGTACGCATACCAAAGGTCACCAACATGCACACGGTACAGCGCGCGCAGACTGCTATTAAACGAATTATCGAAGGCAATTTGCACGCGAACCGCGTCACCCTGCACGGCCGTCGGCAATACCAACAAGAGCTCTTCGGGCTCGCCTCGACCCCCCACGGCTTGGCGAAAGCGCCAGTCTGCGTATTGGGTCGGGCGACCGCTGCCGTCAACAATCGCGGCAGTGCGGATGTTCAACCCACGCCCATGCATCGCGATAATTCTTGTGGCGCGCGGGATGCGCATGGTGATGGTCTGCACACCTGAATAGCGCGGCTGTGCGGGATCAATGTCGAGCGACAAATCGTAGCGCGTGGGAGTGGCTAATGCGGGGAGCATGCCATCGGCTCCGACGGGCGGAAAATCTTCTGGCGCGAGCCCAGCCCACGCTGCGGCGTCGCTGGGGATCATTGCGTCCGGATCAGACATTGCCGTCGAGCCGCTAGAGCCTGAGCCCTGTGAGCCGTTCGATTGAGTCGCGCCGTTGTTGCAGTGAGCAAGCGCTGAAAAAGTGCTGCCAATCGCGAGGACTGAGAGCGAAAATCGAGCGAGTGCCTGAGCGGCTACTCGGTGTGAATAAATGCGATTCGCCATGAGCTGGGCGCGGATGGTCGCACACCCTTGCGACTGCCACTGAAGCTTTTAACGAGAATGTGGTGAACCTGCAGATCGACGGAACAATCTTTGCTCAACCCCTGCCAAATGCTGCGAATGTCCTGGTTTCTGTGTCAGGATGGGCCAGCGATCCCCTTTTTTTAGAGATTGGTGAGTCTTCGATGTCGTTGTTTTACCCCCGCACGAGCAAGCCATCTCAGGCAGCTTCTCAGTGGTTTTGTACGCTTGGTTTGCTCGTTGGCGTCACTGGTTGCGGAGCAAAAACGGGGCTCCGTGTCCCCGACGTGATGCCACCGCAAGATGTCACCGTCGTTGACGCAATGGACGTTGTGGACGTTGTGGACGCGGTGGATGTGGTGGATGTCGCCAATGAGCCAGAGGTCTTTCAGTGCGTCCCCGGCAGGTTTAACCTTGAGCGTCGTGGCGCCGAGATCATGTTTGTGATCGACCGGTCAAACTCCATGGCGTTTACACTCGATGGCCGACCGGGACCGATGCCGGGCGAGCAGAATCGTTGGCAAGTGCTGCGCGACGCGTTTGCACAGACACTCCCAATGTTTGAGCGAAGTGTGGCGTTTGGGGCGAAGTTTTTTCCGCAGTTTGTCGCAGACCAAGGAGGCGCCACCATTGAGCAGCTCTGCACAGGCGCACCCGGAATCGACCTCGCCCCCGCCCCAGGAAACTCCGCCGCGTTGCTTCGATTTTTCGAGACCACACGCCCCTCCGGTGGCACTCCGACGTTTGATGGGCTCAGCGAAGCAGGACGCTATCTGCGCGCTCGCCCTGGTCGCGGCCAAGCGCGATACATCGTGCTCGCCACCGACGGCGGACCTAACTGCAACGCGATGAACCCCATCCCGTTTAACCGCTGTGTGTGCACATCGAGCAATCAAGCACAGTGCGGAGCAGACCCCAACTTTGGCGTTTATAACTGCTTGGACGAGACCCGAACCATCGACGTCATTCGCAACCTCGCGAGCCCAGACGCACCCGGAGCCACGGCGATTCCGGTGTTTGTGGTGGGGATCGACGCCCCAATGGTGTTGCGGCCCGAGCTGCTCGATGTGCTCGATCGTATGGCCATAGCTGGCGGCCGTCCGCGCATGCCGGCAAACCCTCGAAGCTATTATTCAGTGCAAAGTCCCAGGGATTTGACCGATGCGTTCTCGACCATTGCCACGAGTATTACCCGCTGTGCGTACGTGACTCCCTCGCGACCCAACGACCCCAACGAGATCAACATCGAGCTCAACAATGTGGGGATTCGCCGAGATCCGCAGCACATGGAGGGCTGGGACTGGACAGACATTGCCTTTGGCGAGATCACGTTTTATGGCAACGCGTGCCGGGCTGCGGCGATGGACGGCGCGCAGGTGGGTGCACGAGTGGGCTGCAACGATCTGTAAGCGACGGTTTGTTTGGGACAGTCAGAGTGTCACTGCGCTGACGGTGACGGCGGGCTAAGTCGTCTGCCTTGACGAAACAACGCTAGAAATATGGCGTAAATTCTGTATGTTTCACGCTCTTGCTTCGCGCACGAGGTTGGCATCAGGCTTGCTGGTTGACCAACGCACAGACGGTGCTCGATGACCGGGTGTATTTGTTGAGGAAGGTTTTTTGATGTCTGCTCGCTCATTTCTACCGCTGAACCAACGACCCAATCAGCGCCGATCGAATCCGTCGATGGGGTATAAGTTGACGGCTATATTTGCCGTGTGTGCTGCGGCGATGAGCACGCATTGTGGGGCAAAGACGGGGCTGGATTATCCGGACATTGAGCCGATTCCAGAGGCGGGGATGGACACTTTTAGGGATGTTCCGTTTGTTCGCTATGAGGCGTGTGTGCCTGGGAGGTATGGGCTCGTACGGCGGACCGCCGAGGTGATTTTTGTGATTGATCGCTCAGGCTCTATGGATGCGGCACTCGAGGCCGAAGTAGGTGACGGTGGCCGCAGCCCCTCCCGATGGAACTCCCTCGCCGACGCCCTCCGAGTCTCGATCGCCGGAGAGGTCGAGACCCGTTTGTCTATGGGAGCCCTAGTGTTTCCCAGGGTTCCGGTGGTTGAACGACCGAGCTTTGAAGAGAGCTGCAACACAAACCCACTTTTGCCCGAGGACCGAGTGCTGCCCGCGTTCAATAACTCTTCAGCGATACTTCGAATCTTTCAACGCACGCGCCCTCGCGGCAGCACTCCCACCTACAGCGCCATTGTGCGCGCAGGGGACATCCTCCGCGACGAAGCCGCGCGCGATCCAGACCGCTCACGAGCGCGATACATCATCCTCGCAACCGACGGCGGCCCGAACTGCAACGAGATGCTCGACCCTGCCAACTGCGTGTGCGCCGTCGAAGATCCTCTCGGTCGTGACGTGTGTCGCGACAACCCGGGTCTCGCACGTTGGTTCTGCCTCGACCGAGACCGCGTGGTGGATCACGTGGGACAGCTCGCTCGTGAGGGATTTTATACGTACGTAGTTGGTCTGGATAATCCCAGCGAAACCGCGATGATTGAGACACTCAACGCTGTCGCTGTGGCCGGTCAACGACCCAACCCCGTCGGAGATTTTCGCTACTACTCCATCCGCCGCGTCGATCAGCTCTTCGCGACGTTTAGAGACATCGCAACCACCATCGCGCGCTGTGCATTTGTGACGCCGTCACGTCCCGATGACCCCAATAACCTGCGAGTTGAGATTGGTGGGCTTACCGTTCCACGGGATCGCGCGCACCAAAACGGCTGGGATTGGACCAACCAAGACTACGGCGAGATCACCCTCTACGGCGCCGCCTGCACACGAGCTGTCGACCGCCCCGTCAACGCGCTGGTCGGCTGCAACATGCGCTGATCGATTGCCCGAGTGACCGCTCGCGCACCCTACGGCTGGGTCTACTTATTGTTTGCGCAAAGGGGACACGGAGCATGCCTCTGCTCGGTGAATCCACACGCTTTGCACTGCAGCTTGTACCCGTGAAATCCCGGGTCATACTCACCAATATTACTTTTAGCTTTTGGCACGCGCTTGCCTTCGTAGCTCACTTTTGTGGGCACAAACGCAAGGGCTGTGAGCAGCTCGCTGTCGCAGCCTGGACACTTCGGGGGGAGCACGAAATCGTTCTCGGTGCTGAGCGCGATCTGCACACCGTTGGGTGAGTCACACAGCTGGCACGCCTCGGTGTGGTACAGTTGCTTCTTGCATCGCTCGCAAGTGATCTCGTACGTCCCGCGCACAAGCTCTTCGCCCTTGTAGGCCCAAACCGGCTCACCAAACAGCTCGCCCCCCATCAAGGGAATCCTCCGCGGCACCAGCGTCGCGATCTGCAATCCCTTGCCCGTGCAGCTGGTGCACCCCGCGTCCACAATGGCGGTAAACTCTGCTTCAGTCAGGGTCATAACTCTTAAACGATTCTGGCGGGTTGATCAGCCGCCGCGACAGCGAAGATTGTGTGCAGTTTCGCAGGTCTCTTGCGTCGGATACAGTCGCTCGCAGCCCAGCACACAGGTGCACGCCATGTCCGTCGGGACACACCGAGTACCCACCCAGTAGTACCCCAAGATGCAGCGGCAGTTGCCCTCAAGTGTGATGTTGGCCGCGCCACAACCACGGGCAGGGCCGGGGTCTTCTGTGGTCATGCACATGTTGGGTGAGTCCACCGTGACGATGTCAGCACCAGCGTCAATGGGTGCCATCGGAGCGCAGCCAGCGGTGAGGAGGGCAATGGCGATAAGGGGGATCGATGGGACAAATGCTCGCACGAAATTTAGAGCAACCG
>JANNCG010000192.1:0-6839 GCA_031386385.1 Myxococcales bacterium | reverse complement strand
GTGGCAGACGCGATCGCTGAGCGATTTGTTCCGGCGGTGTTGGTGGTGGCGGTGCTGACGCTTTTGGGTTGGTGGCTGCTGGGATCAAACTTCGCCGGCGGCGTGCAACATGCGATCGCGGTGTTGGTGGTCGCGTGTCCATGTGCTCTTGGCCTCGCCACTCCGGTGGCGCTCTTGGTGGGAGTGTCTGCGACCGCCCAACACGGAATCCTTGTGAAAAACGCCGGATCCATCGAGCGCGCCGAAAAGATCGACACCGTGATTTTTGACAAAACCGGGACTCTTACGCAAGGGACTCCCACGGTCGCGACCTTTGCGCTCATTGAGCACAGCGGCGGCGGACCACGTGCAAACGCGCGGCAGATGGACGAGCGCACCGTCATGGCGCTCTGCGAGCAGCTCTCGGTTCAGTCGGTGCACCCCTTGTCACGCGCCATCGCTCAATGGGCAACCGCTCAAAATACGGGTCAAAATCCAGCTCTCTCCAACATCACCGAGCACGCGGGCAAAGGCATTGAGGGACTGTTGACGGCCGAAGCAGGAGGCGAGTCGGCGATCCTTAGGCTTGGGAGCGTCAAGTGGTTGACAGAGCTTGGCATCGCGCTTGATCTCAACGCGATAGAGACGCACAACAACACTCTTGTTATACTCGCGATGGACCAGTCGGCGGTGGCAGTGTTGAGTCTCGCGGACCAAGTGCGACCCGAGGCAGTGGAGGCGATTGCTGCGCTCACTGCGCTGGATATTCAGCAGTGGATCGTGAGCGGTGACCGACAGGCCACGGTGGATGCGATCGCCAAAGAGCTCAACATCTCGCATACCATGGCGAGCGCGACCCCTGAGGACAAGATCGCGAAGGTCAAATCCCTTCGTGCAAGCGGTCGTCACGTCGCGATGGTCGGCGACGGAATCAACGACGCCCCCGCGCTGGCCGAAGCAGACCTCGCGATCGCGGTAAGCTCGGCTACCGATGTCGCGCGCTCCGCCGCCGATCTCACGCTTGTGGGCGGAGATCTGCGCAAAGTGGCGATCGCGGTGCAGGCGGCCAAGCGGATCTCGCGGACCATTCGTCAGGGGATATACTGGGCATTTGCCTACAATCTCCTACTGATTCCGGTGGCAGCGGGCGCTCTGTCTCACTTCAATATTGAGCTTAGTCCGTCGCTTGCGGCCGCAGCGATGTCTCTCAGCAGCGTAAGTGTCGTGATGAATGCCTTGCGCCTTCGCAGGTTGTGATACGCTTTGCGTCTATGAACGCACGACTAACTTCTCTTCGCACCTGCGCGCTGTTCGTCGCTGGAAGCCTCTCACTCGGAGCCTGTTCGCTTGTTATTCAGCCCGATGAAAGACGACTGGGCGCTGATGGCTCAACAGCGGACCGCACCATGGTGGTGGTGGATCGCCCCAATGTGGTGCCCGACGGCGGCGGAGACAGAGACGTGGTGGACATCGATCAGGTCGTCGTACCCGATGTCCCTCAGCCGGACGTCGTTGTCCCTGTGGATGTTGCGGACGTGATGAGCCCCGATGTGCGAAGCAACTGCGTCGCCGGTTGCAACGACGGTGTTGGATGCACCGATGATCGCTGCAACGAAATGCTGGGGACCTGCGTTTTTACACCCAATGCGATGAACTGCGCCATGGGTCAGGTGTGCAACCCCGCGATGGGCGGGTGCATCATCCAAAACTGCATGAACAACCAACAATGCAGCGACAACAACATGTGCAACGGCGCTGAGATGTGCGTGATGGGCGTCTGTCAGCCCGGCGCCGCGTTGGTGTGCAACGACAACAACATGTGCAATGGGACCGAGTCTTGTGACCCCGCGCGGGGCTGCCAGATGGGTGTTGCGCTCAACTGCAACAACGGTCGGTATTGTGACGGTATTGAGACATGCGACAACGCGCGAGGCTGCCTTCCTGGGCCGGCGATTCCGTGCTCAGATGGCATCGCGTGCACGACCGATAGCTGCAACGAAGATCAAGATCGTTGTGACAATATTCCTAACCCGATGGCGTGCCCGATGGGGCAAACGTGCTCTATTCCGATGCGGGGATGTGTGATGCAAGGCTGCCAAAATGCAGCCCAATGCAGCGACAACAACGTATGCAATGGGATCGAGGTCTGCAACGCGGGCGTGTGCTCTCCGGGGCCTGCGCTTAACTGCAACGACAATAACCTGTGCAACGGAACTGAGACTTGCGACCGAATGATGGGCTGCCAGATGGGCGTTCCGCTGGTGTGTGATGACCGGCAGTTTTGCAATGGGGTCGAGACTTGCTCGGCGGCGATGGGCTGCCAGCGTGGTGCTCCTGCGGTGTGCAACGATAACAACCCGTGCACCAACGACTCGTGCAATAATATGGCGAACGGTGGGGCGGGCGGTTGTGTCAGTACGCTTGTAGACGCCGACGGTGACGGCGCTCCAGCGCGTATGGTCAACGGAGTTGCCTGCCCGCTTGGGACTGACTGCAACGACGCTGTGGCGGCCATTCGTCCAGGAGCGGTTGAGGTCTGCAACAATGTGGACGACAACTGCAACGGGATGACGGATGAGGGTCTGATGTGTATGGGCCCACCGGCCAACGATTTGTGCGTCAACGCGACACCGATCAATCTGACGCCTCAAGCCCTGATGGCGACGGTCAACGGGACCACGCTGTTAGCCACGGACAACGTACAGCTCGCATGCTCACCCCAGCTGGGCGGCGCCGACGTGTTTTATCTCATCAACTACCCCAGCGGATACGACCTGCGAGTGGAAGCCACACCCAACGGTGGCGGCGATCCGATGATCGGAGTTCGCTTTGATTGTGGCGGTGCAACCCTGGCGTGCAACGATGATCAGCGCCAAGGCAACGTGGGTCCACGCGTGTGGATTCGCGACGATGGTCGCGCCGCGCCAGGGCCACGACGGGCTTACATCATCGTGGATGCTTACCAAAACAACACCGCAGGACCTTTCATTCTCACAGCAACTCTCACCATGGCGGCTCCGTACGGTAGCTGTCGGGCGAGCGACTTCGACATGAGCCGAGGCGGGACTGTCTTGGCGAATCCGCCACCGATGACTGGCGTGCAAAGCGCGAGTTGTGCACCCGGTGGTGCTGGATTTTTGCTCGCAGGTGAAGATGCGTACTCTTACAACGGCGCAAACAATGGCGCGCGTGTGACGCTCAATGCAACCTTTCGTCCACTGCTCTCGTTGCGGGACTCGGGGATGTGCATGAACCCCGCGGCGGAGCGAAATTGCGCCACCGCTGGCGGACCTGGGCAGGTGTCGATCAGCAGCAACGCAAACGCGAGCGCGATTTTGGTCGACGGGATTCCACAGCCAGGACTTAACCCGCCAATGGGCTGGTACTCCCTCGAAGTGCGTCCGAACTAAGCGCTCGATGAGAAAAGAAGTATTTGGCAGTTTAACCTGCAAAATTGCTGGTGGTACTGATGGCAATGGCGCCGGCAATGGCCCCGTTGTGGTGCTGCTTCATGGCTATGGCGCGCCTGGGGATGACCTGGTTGATCTGTGGCGCGCGATCGAAGCGCCGCGCGGGACACGGTGGGTTTTTCCCGCGGCTCCGATCGGCCTCACGGGGTACGGCCTCATGTCCGACGCCCGCGCCTGGTGGAACATTGATCTCCCCAAGCTCATGACAGAGCGTATGGCCGGTCGTTCTTCAACCATGGCCAAGACCGTCCCGGACGGGCTCACCGAAGCGCGCGAGAAGCTCTGTACAACGCTTGCGTTGGTGCGCGAGAGTCTTGGCGTGACAAGCGAAAAAATGGTCCTTGGAGGCTTCTCGCAGGGTGCCATGCTGGCGTGCGACACAGTGCTTCGCGGGGACGAGCTGTTCGCGGGTCTGGCTTTGTTGTCCGGGACCTTCGTGGGCGAGCTTGATTGGCGTGCGAGGCTTCAAGCGCGTGCAAAAATCCCCGTATTTCAGAGCCATGGGACCCACGATCCGATCTTGCCATTTGACGAAGCCGAGCGGCTGCAGAAGGCGTTTGCAGAGAGCGACTGGCCCATTGAGTTTCATTCGTTTCGCGGCGAGCACGCCATCCCAATGCCTGTGTTGACCGCGCTGGCAAAGTTCGTCACGAAGGTTCTGTAATCGAAGCGCAAAAGCGGGGTAGTCTCGCGCGCACTGATGCACGAACCCTCTCGATTCACGTGGTCCATTACGCTCGTTGCGCTCATTGGAGTGATCCCTACGACGGCGCTCGCGCAGCAAAGGGTGAACCCTCCCCGCGCTTGCTCATCCACACAACCGGCGACGGTTGCGTCTGGTGGCACTGTTTCGGGTCTCAGCTCTGCCGCTGGGAACAACGACACGCTATACGTTTTATATGATACCCAAGTCGGCCCGCGAACGACGGTTTCACTGCTAGCTCTTGGAGGCGTCAGCACTGCACAAATGCAGGTGAACACCATCTCGATCGGCGAAGGAACAGTGGGGCACGCATCGCTTGTGATCGTGAACAACCGCGTCCTTGGGGCGTACCGAAAACAAGACGGTCGCGTCGCGATCTTCACGCATGATCTCAGTACAAGTGGTCCTGCCACAGAGGTCCTGGCCGACCCGAGCGCGCTCGCTCGAGGTGCGCCGACTGTCGCCGTGGTCGCAAGGAGAACGGTCGTGGCGTGGCCTGGGCGAGACGGGGCGCATGTCCACGTACTCAATGTTGATGCCAACGGACAGCCCTCGGGGACGGTGCAAAACGTCGAGTCCACCGCAAGTCGTCTGCATGCAGTGGGATCATTTGGCGGGTCTATTCTGGGCATTTCTCTCACCGCAAACGCCACGGCAACCACTGGTGGGACCGTCGCGTGGATCAATCGCGCACGTGCGCGTTCGGCGGCGGCGATTGCTGGGACGGATGTTCGAGCGCTGTCCGTGATTGCCTCCGCCCGCAACGCATTGGCGTTGAGCGTTGGTGCCGGGACCGCGAGAATCTCACTCTTGCGTGCCGCTGCTGGGACGGGGACAGAGCGCGAGCTCGGCCCAGCACAAAACTCCGGCGCAGGGGTCCTGTCGGCCACTCCGTGGGGAGCCTTTGCGCTTTGGGCGAGCGCGGGAAACCTGACCATTCAAGCGATCGGACCCAGTGGAGCCAACTTGGGGTCTGGATTTCCCGTTGGCCGTTTTGGCGGCGGGGCACAAGAGGCGTTTAGCGCCATCACCCTCGGCAACTCGGTGTACGGGTTTTGGGGCGAGGTCGGCGCGGTCAAAATGCTGCGAATTACCTGCTACTAACAGTATGAAGCAATGACCGCAAAACACTCTGTACCCAATCGGGCGCTCAATGGTGACCCCCGAGATCGTGCGGCTACGGTGCTCGTTCGTGTCGAGGCGTCCGATGCTTACGCAGCCCCGACCTTGTCCGCAGCGATTGAGCGCGAGCCAGCGCTGTCGCCCATGCAACGCGGGCTGTGCACTGAGCTTGTGTACGGCGTCTTGCGCTGTGGACCCTCGCTTGATCGACGGCTCGCCGCGCTGACAACACGGGCGGGGTCCTATGAGAAGCTCGACTCATACACCCGCGCGGTGTTGCGAATCGCCGCGTATCAACTGTTGGTCTTGCAGAAGATCCCTCCGCACGCGTCGGTGAACACAGCGGTCAACGCGATCAAGAAAGACCGCTCGGTGGGGATGGGCGGATTTGCTAACGCGATGCTGCAAAAGGTCGCCAAGCAACGTGACGAATCACTGTGCGAATCCAGGCGAATCGAGTTTGCTATCGACTCTGTTGGACCGAAACTGCGCCAGGCGCTCACCGACGCGCTCGGGACCGACGCCGACACGCACGCGGTGCTTAAGGCTTTGTTTGAGAACGCGCAGAAGAAGGACCTTCGGGTTGAGACAACGCGGGCGACCAAGGCTCAGGTGGTCGAGAGCGTTCTCGCTGAGCGCCCAGACAACCCCGTGACGTCGAGCGCTGTGGCGGCCAATGGACTCACACTCTCTGGGGGCGGTGACCTGCGCACGCTCACCGCGTATCGAGAGGGGTGGATCGCTCTTCAAGAGCAAGGCGCACAGGCGATCGCGCTTGCGTGTGATGTGCATGAGGGGATGTCGGTGCTTGATGCATGCGCTGGACGAGGAGGAAAAACCGCAGCCCTCGCGAGCGCGCTCAACGGTTGTGGGACACTTCACGCGGTGGACTATTATCCCAATAAGCTAGAGCGAATAAGCGCCGAGCTTGATCGGCTTCACTTGCGAGGCGAGCGTCTGTCGCTGTTCACCACCGCGGCGGACCTCACGCGTGGGATCGGGGGGCTTAAGGCGAAGGTTCCGTCTGGTGGATATGACGTTGTCCTTGTGGACGCGCCGTGCAGTGGACTTGGAACCCTCGGCCGCAGACCCGAAATCATGGCCCGCCGCGAGCGCCAATTGATGACAGCGCTTGATGACAGCGATGAGGGTACCGAGGACACACGGCCGCTGATTCAGGGCACGCTTGTTGATCTACAGCGTGGAATTTTGCAGACCGTATCTAAACTCGTTCGTCCCGGCGGCACGCTCGTGTATGCGGTTTGTACGCTCACCCTGGCAGAGGGTGTTCAAATGCGTGAGTGGTTCTTGCGCGAGCATCCTCAGTTTGCTCCAGCGCGAGCGAGCAACAAGGTGTCTGACAAGCTGCGCGCGGACGTTGTGCACCTGCGACCCGATCAAGACGGGACCGATGGCTATGTTTTTTGGCGTGTGAAACGAGCTCTGTAGCTCGCTCAGCTCCGATCGGAGCTGTCTGTTGCGGATAGGAATTTTTTGGGAACCCGCTTGGGGTTTCGCTGTCGCACCCTGAGCAATGAGCTTGCAAGCCACCGCGCCGCGACTAA
>JANNCG010000157.1:0-2611 GCA_031386385.1 Myxococcales bacterium | reverse complement strand
AAACCAAGCCGCGTCGCAAGGGATCGATTGCGAAGTCATTGACCTGCGCACGTTGTGGCCCGTAGACATCGACACCATCGTCGCGAGCGTGAAGAAGACCGGCCGCGTTGTGGTGGTCCACGAGGCTCCCAAGTCCTGCGGATTTGGCGGAGAGCTCGTCGCGCTCATCAACGAGAAGGCGTTTGACTCACTGGAGGCGCCGCCGACGCGGGTAACGGGCTGGGACACGCCGTTTCCATACACACTCGAGATGGACTATTTGCCTCTCGCAGCCCGAATTCTTCCAGCCATTGTCAACGTCGCGAAATACTGAACCGACCGATCCGCGCCGATCCGTCCATAACTACCATTGAGGAACTTGTGATGAGTACGAACACGTTTGAGTTCAAACTTCCCGACATTGGCGAAGGCGTTGCTGAGGGCGAAATTGTTGAGTGGCACGTCAAGGTTGGCGACCACGTCAAAGAAGATCAACCGCTGGTCGAGGTGATGACGGACAAAGCGACCGTCACCATTACCTCGCCCAAAACTGGGACCATTGTTGAGCTTCGCGCCGCCAAGGGCCAGGTCGTCAAGGTGCACTCTGTGATGGTGGTCTATCAGCTCGGAGCGAGTCTCGCGGCATCGACAACACAAGCCCCTTCGCCGAGCGGAACGAGCGCGACGGGCCCCGAAGGTCCTGCGGCAACCGCAGTGGGCGACATCAAAGACACACTGCCGGGGATGGGCGGGATGACCGCGACGAGCAACAACAGCAGCGCACCAGTTGCGTCCAACGCGTTTAGCCCAAGCAACGGAAATGCGTTTTCAAATGCTGTCTCGTCCTCGCAAAGTGCGGCGAATGCTTTCTCCGTCGACGCCTTTCGCTCGGGCATCGTCGCTGCAGCCGCAGCCTTCGCGCCCGATGACTACACCGCCCCCGATGGCAAGGCACACGCAACACCCGCGACACGCAAGCTCGCGCGAGACCTGGGAGTCAACATCGCCAAGGTACGTCCCACCGCATCGCACGGACGTGTGAGCAAGGAAGACGTGCGCAACTATGTCTTGCAACAGCAGGCCCGCGGACGCGCTGCTGCGGCAGTTTCTGCACCCCCTGCGGCCACTGGGTCGGCCTTTGGCGCGGTGCAACAGTCCCCTGCTGCTCCGGCACAAGTCGCTCCAGAGAGCGCGGCTCCGAAGGCCGTCGAGTCGAGCAGTTCTGCGCCAAGCGACGCTGTCTTCGAGCAGCTTGGTAAGCGTGAAGATCATCAGAAAGAGCGCCCAACGGTGGCCATCGCAGCGCCGGCTTCAGGCAAAGTGAAGGCGCTCGAAGAGCGTGTGCCGTTTAGAGGAATGCGGCGCAAAATCGCTGAAAAAATGCACACCTCTGTCAACACGGCGGCGCATTTTACTTTTGTCGAAGAGGTCGATTGCACCGCACTCAAAGCGCTGCGCGAGCGATTGAAGCCCAAGGCTGAGAAGGCCGGCGTGAAGCTCACGTACCTGCCATTTATTGCCAAGGCTGTGGTTGCGTCCCTGAAGAAGCATCCCATTCTGAACAGCGCGCTCGATGAGAGCACCAGCGAGCTGGTGTATCGTAAGTACTACAACCTCGGGATCGCGACGGCGACGGACTCGGGGTTGATGGTTCCGGTGGTGAAAAACGCCGATACCTTGTCGCTGCTTGAGACCAGCAGAGAGATTGAGCGAGTGTCCAACGCCGCTCGATCGGGCAAAGCCGCGCTCGACGACCTTCAGGGCAGCACGTTCACCATCACGTCACTGGGCGCTCAGGGAGGGCTCTTTGCGACGCCGATTATTAACTTTCCAGAGGTCGCGATCTTGGGCGTGCACCAGATGAAAGAGAAGCCCGTCGTGCGCGATGGGGCGATTGTTATTGGATCGGTGATGTTGCTCTCGTTGTCTTTTGACCATCGGATCATCGACGGTCACATCGGCGCGGCGTTTGCGTACGAGATCATCAACTACCTCCAAGACCCCGATCGTCTGCTTCTGGAGCTGTAGAGCCCTCTCGCAACGAGCGCTCTAGAAGCGTTGTAGAAGAGCCGTTGTAGAAGAGCCGTAGCAGACTCGATGAAACCATTTGGGCCGGGGTTACGTAGGGATTAACGTCACGCAGCGGAGTGGATTTATTTATGCGCATTGCGATCACCGGAGCGACAGGATTTATAGGAAAAGCGCTGGTAAAAGCGCTCCAAGAGCGGGGCGATACGGTCGTTGCGTTCTCGCGCAACAGCACGCGAGCAAAGTCTCAACTTGGACCAAGCGTCGAGTGTGTTGAGTGGGACGCAGTGGCTGAGACCGTGGGTCCGTGGCGAGATGCACTCAAGGGTTGCGATGCGCTGGTGCACCTCGCCGGCGAGTCGATTAATGGCGGGCGGTGGACTGAGAGCTTTAAAAACACACTTCGCTCGTCACGGATTCAGAGCACCAAGCTGCTCGTTCAAGCGCTCGGGCAGCTCGCAGAGGGCGAGCGCCCGAAGGTCTTTGTCTCCTCAAGCGGCGCTGATTTTTACGGCGATACCGGTGAGCGAGCGATGAGTGAGGCCGACGCAAATGGCACAACCTTTTTGGCCAAGCTGTGTCTGGACTGGGAGGCGGAGGCGCT
>JANNCG010000141.1:0-5120 GCA_031386385.1 Myxococcales bacterium | reverse complement strand
CATGGCGTCCACGGAGGTGCTGGTTGCGCCCGGTGCGCTCCAGCCCTGTTGCATCCCACCCATGGTAAACAAACGCACGGTCCCATCGACGATCGCTGAGACTTTTTGCTCGCCTCCGCCCATAGCGATGAAGGCCCCGGTAAACACTCGCGAGCGCACGGTCTCGGTCACGATGACTGAATCCGCGGTGCGAAATCCGACCACGGATCCGCCTGCAGAGACGACCTGAAGAAGCTGCTCGCCCGCGACGCCAAACTGGTCGCTGACGTTGATCCATTCGGTGAAAGAGCGGAGGCGCTGGAGGGTTCCGGTTGAGTTGATGGCGATAAACCAGGTTGAGTCGGGGCGATCAAGCGCGGGCACTGCTGCGGCACCACGCCAGGGCATCGCGTCCATGGTCGAGCCTGCAACCACGAGCCCGTTAAGCCAAAACGACCCTGTATTGCCCACAAAAACACGCTGTGTAGCAGTTGTTGCGACGCCGTTAAGCTGGCCAAAATTCGTCATCCCCGTGGCCACCATCACCACGCTCACTGTCAACCTGCTGGGCGTGGGTGCAAATTCCGGCGGCGCATCAAACGCCAACGGAGGAACATCCGCCAACACCACCGTTCGGTCCATCCGCTCAACAATATCCGTCCCCGCGTCCGCGCCCCCATCGGGGGTGTCCATCACAGCGCAGTGGAGAAGCCCGGTTGCTAGAGCGATCCCGACAACAAAAAGGCGAGTCCGCACAACTTCAAAACGATAGTCTCGTCTCATGGCGCCAGCAGCATCTCGGTCATCACTTCGCCATCGCGCAGGTGCCGTCGTGGCTCGACGCCCATCGCTTTGAGAAAGGTCGCCAGCACATCCGGTGGGGTCATCGCGCGCATTCCGTCCGAAAAGCGGCGGGTGGCTTCGGGTAAAAGCTCGTCGGGATCCGAGCTGCCAAACACGCGATTTGCCCGAAATTTTGGCGAGATAATCAGCGCTGAGTTGTTGGGGTAGTGATCGCGTCCGCCCGATAGGTTGATCTGCGGTGTGCGGCAAAACTCGCTCATGACCAAGATGTGCGTGTGCGCGCCCAGCATCCCTTGGCTGCGATCAGGATGTGGTGTCGCGTCGAGCCACCGCACCATGGCCGCGATGGTGTCAAACAGGCACTGCTGCATCATGGGGTGGTCTGAATAGTTGCTCGTGTGCGTGTCAAAGCTCCCGACGCCAAACGAGACGCATCGCGAGACGTTGGCCTTAAACGCCTCCACCGCAAACGCGGCATTCACCACGTCGTCGCGAAAAAATGGCTGGGTAAACAGCGCCGCATCCGCGCCCGTCCCGTACATCCGCTGCAGCGCCGCTGAGTCAAAGAGCGTCCCGGTACGCATCTGAAGGGCAGCGGCGAGGGCTTGTTGTTGTCGCGCAGCGCCTTCGTATTCTGCTGCAAAATAGCTGCGTGCTGCGAGCTCTTGCGCCTCCTGAGTGAGCACCGTGTGCACCAGATCGCGCACTGCCGTGGCGTCGTAGCGCTCAGACCGAGTGAGCACCTTGCCCACGGTCCCCACTGCGTTGACTCGCACCGGTGTAGCGCGTGGGTCAAGCGTTGAGCCCTGCACAATCGAGTTAAACCCCACCGACACCGCAGGAATCAACCGCTGCGTCCCAAACTCGTGCGCCAAGATCGCGTCGATGGTGGAGGCCACGGTGCGGCCACCCGCGAGGTGTCGCCCGGTGAGCGAATAAGCGCTTCCGTCCGGGTGACTTACGGTGTTCATCGCGATCCCGTTGAGTACGGTGAGCCGCGAGAACATGCTTGAGAGCGCGCCGATTCCAGGGCCAAAACGGATGTTAGATCCTGCGGGTTGTACAATGCGAAAGCTTTTATTGGCGGCAGAGACGTTCTGCCACAAACGAAGGCCATCAATGTCTACGTTGTCTTCTGTGGCCGGATCAATGATGGGGCCCGCCGCGTTGCGAGGGTCAGCCCAGAGCGTGACATCCCACGCGCCGTAGGCGTGAATGAGCACAAAAAATTCATTGCTGTTGGCCATTGATTGCGCGATGGCGTTGAGCAGGGGCTTTCCGGCGATCGCAGCACCCACTGCGGTACTACCAAGCACTTGCAGCATTCTTCTTCTTGAGACAGTCATATCGTTTTGCTTTCAGTGGAGGTTTAGTAGTGGATAAACTCGGGGTGTCGCGCCAGGCCATAACAGACCGCAGCGTAGCCGGCCTCAACGGGGGTAAACGATGGGGTCTGCCCCGCTCCACGTGCGGTCGCTTGAGCGCGAGCCGCAGCTTGAAAGAGCTGATAAAACCTTGGTGTTCGTGCGTCCGGAGCGAGCGCCGAGGGGTAGCCCAAAAACGTCCGGTGCAGGATGTTGAAGTGCGTGGTGAACAGCTGTTCGGTGACTGCGTTGACATCCGCTGGGGTGGCAAACGCAAACACCAAGCGCGCCGTAGGAGCGTCCATCCCGCGCAGGTCACGAAGCACCGCACGGTCACACAGGGCGATGGCCAAGCGCTCAGCCGTGGCCGCAGAGAGCATGGTTTGTTGCGTGTTGCGCGCGAGGTCAATCCGGTGGTCTGGGAGGCCGAGGGACTGGATGTAGTCGTTCCACTGGTCGAAGAGGCCGTCGCGGGAGCCTTGGGCTTGGACCGCCGTGGGAGTGAGTCCGCCAAAGAGCTGCAGGTACGAGCGGATGTACACCTCGGCGGGCAGTACGCGCGGGCCTTCTTTGTGCGTGCGATCAAGCGGCAAACCCTCGTGTCCGGGCAGATCACGGATGGCCATGGATGTGCCATCACCCGGGATGGGCGCACCATCCTGCTGCACCGTGGGGACATCCCGAGGCTGCACATTCGCTGGTGTATCGCAGGCAGAAGTGAGCGCGAGAGCGCAGAGCGTGAAGAGTACGCGGGGGGTTTTCAGCGAGCTCATCAGTTGCCTCCCATGCGCGCTACGGCGGAGGTCAGGTTGTTAGAAGCTCGGTACGCGTCCGATTGAATCAGCGCGCGAACGAGCGGTCTGAGTCGGTACCCACCCATCACAAAGGCCGCCGCGAGGGTGCGTCTGAGCGTGGCGTCTTCGGCGTCAAGGGACCGACCCAAGAAGCTCTCGGCGATGTTGTCGGCGACGCAGGGGGCAAACTCGGGGCTCGCGACAAGCGTGCGGGCGAGGGCCGCGGGACCGGCGTCTGCGTTGGCGGGCGAGCCATAGCTTCCGCGCAATAGGCCTCGTGAGGCGTTTGCGAAGTCTGGGTCGTAGTAGGTCTTGCAGTATCCCGCAGCGGCCATTGGCAACGGACAGAGCGCGTTGGACACCGGAAAATTACCCGCAGGCAAGAAGGTCCAGTCCGACTCTTGCACGCGTGAGAAGTACGCCGACATAGGCTCAAGGGTCTCGTGGCAGGTGCGGCAGCCGGGGCGAAGCATTAAGTTTGGGTTGGGGGTTCCTGCGGTGAGCATGATGTCGCCGGCGACAAAATCTTTGCACTGAAACGCGTTGTACAACACGTGAGCTCTGGCGCGGCGCGTGCCGTATTTGGCAAGAAAAATAGGCATCGTCAGCAGCCCCGACGCGCGCGGTCCTCGGTCCGCTACACGCGTCCACCGAAGCACGTCGTGTGGCAGCAAGCTCGCCGGAACATTCGCCGGATCAAACAGCGGCACCGGCTCATCGAACCCGTAAGTGCTCCCCACGCCACAGCACGTGTTTTGTGCAATCGAGCGATAAAACTGCGCCAACTGCCCGTTAACAAACGTCCCACGACCGGTGAGTATCTCTCTAAAATCGCGGTCGTTTTCGAAGATGTCCTCCATAAACCGCTGCGCTTCTTGTGACCAAGCCGAGCGCATAACGTCTGCGGGCGACAGGTTAGATGCAGCGAGTGGCTCGCCGGTACCCAGAGGGTCTTGCAGTGCTCCCACCAGCGCTGGGCCGCTGACGCTGTTGCTCACGATGGGATAGCAGCGCTCAAGCCCCACGCCGCACCCGCAGTCCATCGTTGAGTTGACGCCGAGTTGGGTGCTGCAAGAGACGGTCTGCCCCATGTTGGTCCGTGCGTACGCCGTGTCCGCCGGCATCCCTCGGACAGGAACCTCGCAGCCCACAGTGGGCGGTCTCACCCGCGGTGCCGCGGGAGCAAAGTAGTGTCCGAGCTCGTTGGTCTGTGTTTCTTCACGACAAACACGGATGGTGGTGGCCTGAGTCATCGCGTCCGGTTGAGTGAGCTGCTGCGGCGATGGGACAAATCCCGGTGCGATCATGGGCCAGGTCGCGGGGTCATAGCGCTGGGTGGGGTTTGGGCTCTTGTAGTCGCGATAGAGCCACCAAGGTCGCACCGCTACGGTGTTCGCTGTCCACGTCGCGCGGTCAATCCGTCGCGGGGTGGTACACATGGGGTCGGTTCCATTCGATGCGAGCCGAACGCCGGTCTCAGCGTGGGTGAAGCAAAACCCACCGTCGGTCTCAAGCCGCATCCGTCGTTGGCCTGCGCGAAAGTACACCCACTGACGGTTGCCGTCTGGATCCAGCACCTCGACGCGCCGAAGAGTGGATTCTCCCCGGTTAAACGTAAATGAGGTCCCGACCTCAAGCCGAAGCAAGTCCATGTAGATCCGCCGCAGTCGGTCGGCGTAAGCAGGGCCCGTCAGGTGCGCGTCGATCCACGTGTCGAAGGTGAAAGTGGGCTGCTCAAACGCCGTGAGCTCGTCGCGCGTTGGGATGTGCCCCATCAGGTCCACGCTCAGCGCGCGAAACAACCGATACTCCGCCAGGGTGTGCTCGGCGCTCGCGGGCAGGGATCCGGTGCACAACGCAAGGGCTATAACCGATGAGACGACTCGTACTCGCATAGGAGGCGATTGTCGCGCAACTTAGGGAGCTTCGACAAGGGCCACGTTGGCAGAGTTACACAATTGTGAAAGCGGCGTTTTGCTGCGGGATCGACGCGGTGTGCGTTGCAGTAGGCAGCGTGGGCGAGCGGACTTGGCGTAGCCAGGTGTCACTTCGCGTTGGCACAAAGATTCCTAAACGGAAATGTCGGATGCTCACTCTAAACAGCAAATCACTCATTGTGTATCAACTGGCATGCATGATGGCGATGAGCATCGCAGCGCGGTATGGGCGCCGCAGCAAG
>JANNCG010000133.1:0-4518 GCA_031386385.1 Myxococcales bacterium | reverse complement strand
TCCAAGCACACGAAAACGCACGGTACTCAAAGGCACCATCTCAGTCCTCGCTGAGAAATGGCCCCACGAAGACTATTGGATCGTGACGCCCACGCGTTGTCCGACCGCTCGCTTTGCCCTGAAGGCGCTTGAGGACCTCGGCAAGGCTCTCTCTCGCCGCGTGAGTGCGTATTGCATCGATCACGGACTTGAGTCACTTGATGCCTTTGGAAACGGGGCTCGAGAGCGCGTTGAGACGCTCGAGCTCGATGTCGATCCACACAGCCCGCTGCCGCAAAAATCGAGCGAAAGTCGCAATGAACAGTCGGGCGCTACAGACCCCAACAAGCCCGCGGAAGAGCGTCGGCGTTTTCGACGGCTGACCGCGAAGACCCTCAAATCGGTCGCGCAAAACCTCTCGTACGCCGCGCAAGACGCGTTGCTCGATGGAGCTTTTTCACGCAACGCGATCGTCGAAGAATTGTTGCATACGTTTGACGCCAACAAAGGTGCAGCCGTTCTGCTTGTCGGCGCACATGGCGTCGGAAAGACCGCAATCGTCCACGAGCTCGCCAAGCGCCTCGTCGCCCGAGTCGCCAATGGAATCCCGCGTCGCGACGTTTGGCAGCTAGACCCCAACCGATTTATCGCGGGTATGAGCTTTGTGGGACAGTGGGAGGCGCGGGCACGGGCGTTGGTACATGAGCTTCAAGTCACCGAAGACCTCTTGTGTGTTGGGGACCTAACCGCGCTCGCCTTCGTCGGTCGCACTTCAAAAAACACTGATAATTTGGCGCAGTTTCTCGCCGAGCCGCTTGCACGAATGGATTTTTCGTTACTGGGTGAGTGCACTCCCGAGAGTCTTGAGCGGCTCAGGCAAGAGGCTCCGGCCTTTGCGCGGTTGTTTCAGGTGATCCGCGTCGAGCCGATGACTGAGCGCGAGACGCTCTCGGTCCTGTTGTGCGTCGCCAGAGTGACCGACGAGGCCTCTCGTCGTGGCGACTCGCAGGCGACCGCGATTGAGCTCACCGCTTCTGGAATGGAGGCTCTGGTAGGAGCGGCGAAGCGACACTTCTCTCAGCAAGCCCTCCCCGGCAGCGCTGTGCGGTTGCTTCGGATGGTCCTTGAGGAGCAACACAACAAGTCCGCGGATGACGGCGTTTGCGAGGTGAGCGTTGCACAGGTGCTCAAAGTACTGGCACAAGCAACGGGGCTGCCGGGATCGATCATTGGGCTGGATCCGCCCAAACGGGTTGAGCAGATTCGCAGTGAATTATCAGCTAAAGTAGCCGGTCAGCCCGAGGCCATCGACGCGGCGACCGACGCGGTGACGATCGTGCAGTGTGCGCTCGGTGATCCAGACAAGCCCGTGGCGACGTATCTCTTTGTGGGCCCCACGGGAGTGGGCAAGACCGAGACCGCCAAGGCGCTCGCAGAGTATCTCTATGGGTCGTCTTCACGTCTGCTTCGGTTTGACATGAGCGAGTTTGCTTCACTTGAAAGCGTCGCGCGGTTTGTTGGCGATTCATGGCGACACGAGGGAGAGCTCACCACGGCGCTTAGGGCGCAGCCCTTCACTGTCTTGCTTTTAGACGAGGTCGAAAAAGCCCACCCTGCGGTCTTTGATGCGCTCTTGCGTTTGCTCGGAGAGGGCAAAATCACCGACGCACGAGGCAACACCAGCGACGCTCGCGCTGCGGTGATCATTATGACCTCTAACCTTGGGGTGCGTGAAGCGAGCACGCAGACGGGCTTTGTTCGCAGCTCAGCGGAGCAAGCACGCAAACACTATGTCAGCTCGATTGAGCAGTACTTTCGGCCAGAATTTTTCAATCGCATCGATCGGGTGGTGGCGTTTCGCTCGTTGGATCAGTCGGCCCTTCGTGTGGTGGTCCGCAACGCCCTGCGCGAGCTGCTCTCTCGCCGAGGAATCCGTCGCGCCGAAATCCTCGTTGACGTCGAACCCGCGCTCTTAGATCTGCTGGTGCAACAGGCCTTTGATCCACGCTACGGAGCCCGACCTCTGCGACGCGCGCTAGAGCGCAAAATCGCGCTCCCATTGGCTTATCACTTGGTCGGTCGTCATCACGAGGATGGCGCGTTTATTCACGTCCTTCGCAAGGATCAAGAGATGGCCCTTGCGGTGCGGCCCTTGCGCGACTGCCCCCCAATTGTACAAAAAAGTCCCACCGCAGGCCCAACGTCGATGAGCGATGAGCTCGCCGCTCTTCGACGACTCGCTGATCAGTGGACGGTGTCGCCCACGATTGAACGACTCCAAAATCTTCGCAACCATGCACTGCAAGAGCTTTCACAGCACCGTGAGACCACGGCCGCTGAGCGAGCCTCGGTTCGGCTCTTGGACGAGTTCGAGTCGATTCACCATCGCATTCACGAGCTTGAGTCCACCGAAATAGAGGTGAACGCGTTTGAAGAGCGCGTCGCGCGAGGCTATGCGCAGCGGACCGCAACGGTCGTGCACACCACTCAGACCGAGCGCATCATTCACGAGCGATTGCGCCCACAAATCAGAGAGCTTCATGATGAGTTTGTGATCCTCGGCCACCTGCTCACCGCCGCAGCGAACGGCGACAATGCGCAGATGACTGTGCTGTTTGAGCCGGTCCTCGCGCCGCCAGAGAATTTTAACGAGTGGGCTTGGCTTAAGCACGTCACCCCAACCTTTGGGGCCAGCGTCTCCCTCTGGACCGAACGTGCGACAGGCTGGACGGACCTTGGCGATCCGAATGAAGTCCCCGAGTCTGAGTGGGTCGCGGGACAGCGCTTTGGTTTTGCCCTTGAGGGACCGGGGCTGAAGCAAATGCTTCAGTGCATTGAGGGGTATGCGTTGCTTCGGCTACACAATGCGCAAGAGACTACGCAACTGGTGAGAGTGCGTGTGTTGAGTGGGTCGCCGGTAGACGCAGTGGCCGCAGAAGATGCGCTTCAGCGAGCGGCGATGGAGCGGCGAAAAACTGCCGTCGAGAGCTCTGGGCCAGAAGACACCGTGTGGATTTCACTACGACTTGACGGTGATCGAATCGTTCATGTGGGGTCAGGGCTCGCAGCGACGGCGCGCGAGGCGGTGTGCGCGCAATGGTTGCAGGCAGTGACCGATTCGCCCTCGTTTGAGCGCAATTGATCGCTCTCGATTGTGTGCGCTGGGGGTCGAGAGTGACCTCTGTGTGAATACGGATTCGCAGTAGCGTTTGCCTCAGAAACAGCGCACTGTAAGGGCTATCGAATGTTGAGATTCAAAGCAGATCGTCGATCGCTTATGTTCGTCGCGTCGTACTACGGGCTCGTCGCATTTCAGTGGTTTGCGGCCCCCAAGTCGATGCCTCTTGCGATCGCGTTGGTGGTGCTCACCTGTTGCATGAGCTGGTTTTGCGCCGTTATCACGCACAACACTTTGCATTCACCGGTGTTCAAAAGCCGGTGGATGAACAAGCTGTTTCAGATCGCGCTGACGTGTTCGTATGGGTTTCCGGTGAGCGAGTATGTGCCGGGGCACAACCTGAGCCATCACAAGTACACCCAGCAGCGGCGCGATGTCATGCGAACCTCAAAGGTCAACGCGCGATACAACTGGCTTAATCTCGCGCTCTTTGTCCCGCGAGTTGCCAAGGATGTCACGGCCGCGAACATGATTTTTATGCGCGAGATGAAGGCCACACACAAGAGCTGGTTTCAGCAGTTTTTGCTCGAAGCGAGCGTGTGTTGGGGCGAAAAAATCATCTTGTTTTTCATCGATTGGCGCAAGACCCTGATCTACATCGTGATCCCTCACTTGTGGGCGGTGTGGGGTATTACTGCGGTCAATTACTTACAGCACGACGGCTGTGACCCAGAGCATCCAGCAAACCACTCGCGCAATTTTACCGGCGAGATCTTCAACTGGTTTACGTTTAACAACGGCTTTCACGGCGTGCATCATGAGCAGCCAGGGATGCACTGGTCGTTGCTTCCAGCCAAGCACGCAGAGCTGCTGCACCCCATCATTGATCCTCGGTTAGAGCAAAAATCCCTCGCGGTGTATCTGTTTCACGCGTTTGTTTGGCCTGGCAAAAGACTGAAGTTCGATGGCACCCCGGTGGTCTTGCCCGAAGAAGGGCCCGATCACGATTGGGTTCCGCGTGGGGGCAAAGGGAGCCCGGGTGACATGGGCGCTGAAGGGCTTACTGCAGCGAGTTAGAGATTAGAGACAATGGGGGTGGATGGGGCAGATGGGGAGGATTCGTATTCGGCTTGCCGAGGCGAAGTCTCGTGTGAGAGCCTCGCCATCAGAAAGAAGACAGCACGTAGAGAAGCGATAAATCATCCAGCCTTAGTGCCTTGTGCACACGCACGGTGTCGCGCCGTGCAGGCAAATTCTAAGAGCATTTCAGCGCAGGGTAGCCTGTTCTTGGCCAGCTTCAGAAGACTGCGCCGAGTCCGTCCGACTTCACGCTCGGTTCTGCGAGCGAATCACAGCGAAGTCGGACGGACGCGGCGCAGTCGTCTGTAGCTGGCCAAGAACAGGCTACCCAGCGCAGAAAT
>JANNCG010000120.1:0-2863 GCA_031386385.1 Myxococcales bacterium | reverse complement strand
CAACCAAGTGTCGCATGAGGCGCTCACGCCCGTGGATCTTGAGATCCGTCGCGGAGAGTTTTTGTGTCTCGTGGGGCCCTCCGGTTGCGGCAAGAGCACGGTCCTCAACCTCATTGCGGGGCTGGAGGCTGTGAGTACTGGCGAGGTCTTGATTCACGACAAGCCTGTAGTCGGTCCTGGCCCCGATCGGACGGTAATGTTTCAAGAGGCGGCGTTGTTTCCGTGGCTGACGGTGCAGCAGAACGTGATGTTTCCGTTAGAGATCGCCAAGGTTGTGTCGAGTGAGGCGCTTGCACGCAGCGAGCGGTACCTTCGAATGGTGCACCTGTGGAAGTTTAGAGACGCCAAGCCGCATGAGCTCTCAGGGGGCATGCGGCAGCGGGCAGCGTTGGCGAGATCCCTCGTTGGCGAGCCTGAGATTTTGCTCATGGATGAGCCATTCGGTGCGCTCGACTCGCAGACCTGTGAGCTGCTTCACGCAGAGCTTGAGTCCATCTGGAGCCGCACCAAAAAGACCATCGTGTTTGTTACGCACAACGTCCGTGAAGCAGTGCGGCTCGGCGATCGGGTGGTGGTCATGGGGACACGTCCCGGTCGCATCAAGCGCGTGATTGACATTGAGCTTCCCCGACCTCGTGATCAAGAGCAGCGCGACGTGGGTCTTCTCGCCTCGGTCATCCGCGCCGAGCTTCGCGCAGAGATCGAGAAGGTCACCCGTGACGAAGTAGATGAGGACTGGAAGATCAGCGATGGCCCCAGCAGGGCGGACCCAGATCGCGACATCGGCGGCGGAATTTAGCGCAAATTCGCTATGATGTACGAGTGATGTGCACTTGAGCCGAGCCGGTTGGCCCGGCGGTCCAGCCTTGTGCAGTTGGACGTATATAGGGTGCAGCCACTAGACCCGGAAGCCGGGGTCGTCGTGACGCTGTGGTCGCGTTGGGATCAATGGGATCATACGCGAGGGCTGCGATATTCAACAAGCTCCGCGCGGCCTTCGAGGACCAACACGTCGCGGCGCTCGCTGCGGACACCCCCGACGTCATTCTCGACATCGACACTACGGACGACCCTACACGTGGGCAGCAACAGTTGACCTTCTTTCACCGCTTCTACGATCGACACATGTACCATCCGTTGATGGTCTTTGATGCGCGCGACGGTCACCTCATCACCGTGCTCCTTCGTCCCGGAAACGCACACGCTTCGCGTAGCGCAATGCTCGTGGTTCGTCGCGTGCTTCGATAAATCAAAAGCCGATTTCGCTCGGCACAAGTCCTTGTGCGCGGCGATGCTTACAGTTCCTAAATTTGGCGTCGAACCGCCAAAAAATCTCGCGCTCAAAGTCGACGAGAGCCAGCACGTGAGCGGCCGCTTCTCGCGGGAATGCGGTCAAACGGCTCCGCGCGCCGTCGCGCGGACAGCGCCGCGGTAGAAGTCAACGCACTCAAGCCCCGCGTATGAATTGTCCGGGCGAATCGTGAAAATGGGGGCTGTTCGATTCGGGGAAAAAGATGTGAAGAGACTGATCCACTGTGGTAAAATGGTTCTCTCTCCGTTCATCGCGGCACCCCCAACGGAGCGGAGACCAAACCATGTATCGATCGACCAGCCTCCTCGTAATCGCGTCCCTGGTGCGGGTGTGCAACAGCACTCCGGCGCCGACAGGCGCGCCGGCCATCGTGGCAGCGCAAGTGCCAGTACGAACCCCGCCGCGCGCCAGGCACGGCGGCACCGTGCAGGTCGTCGGCGACCACGCGATGGAGACCGTCGCCGCGCGCAGCGGCGGTGTCGCCGTGTTCGTCATGGACCTCGACGGCGATCCGATTCCGCCCAGCCAGGTGACCCTCCCCTCGGTCAACGTCGTTGTCGCCGGTCAGATTCGCTCGGTGCCAGTGACCATCTCGGGCGGGGCGTTCGTGGGGCGCACCACCGTCCCTGCAGGGGCGAGCGTCGCAGTCACAGTGCCTCAGATCGTCGTCGAGGGGCACAACTATTACGCGGTCGAAGTGCCCGCGGTCGTGGTCGTCGCGGTGTTGCCCGGGATCATCGTCGTCCCCGCGGTGATCACCGCGCCCTCGGTCATCATCACCACACCCGGAATCTACATCGGCAAGCACCGCAAGCACCGGGGCTGGGGCCACGGCCGCGGCTGGGGTTGGCGCTGAGCACCGAACGCTCGTTCACCACGCTGAAGCGAGGCCTCGTCGCCGCCTCCCTCGCCCTCGGGGCGCTTGGGCTGATCGCGGAGGTCGTCAATCACCGGCTTCATCGGCTGGCGTTTCGCCCGTGGATCGCCTTCTTCTCGCTCAGCTTCGAGCACAACGCCCCCACCTGGTACGCCTCCACGCTGCTGTTCGCGTGCGCGCTGGCGGTCGGCTCCGTGGCGTCCAGGGTTGATCGCCTGGGGCTCCCGTTTCGCCGCCGCTGGAGAGCGCTCTCGATCATCTTCGGCTACCTCTCGCTCGACGAAGCGACAGAGATCCATGAGTACTTCGGGGGCACCCTGCGCCTGGGCGGGGCGCTGCACTTCGCCTGGATCATCCCAGCCTCGCTGTTGCTCGTCGCCTTCGGCGTGGCGTATCTGCGGTTCGTCCTCGCGCTGCCCCGCGACGCGCGGCGGCGCTTCGTCGTCGCGGGCGTGATCTACGTCGGGGGCGCTCTCGTCATGGAGCTACCGCTGGGCTGGTGGACCTCGCGGCATGGCGCCGAGAACCTCGGCTACGCGCTGATCGACTGGGTCGAAGAGATGCTCGAACTCGCGGGCGCCTCGCTCTTTCTCCTCGCGGTCCTGCGGCACCGAGCGACGCTCCCCGAGCCGGAGCCGACGTGAGCGGAGCCCCTCGTCGCTCGCCGTACATCG
>JANNCG010000981.1:0-4994 GCA_031386385.1 Myxococcales bacterium | reverse complement strand
CATGCGCTTGGCTTCAGCGCATACTTCGTTGAGGGTATCTTGCCTGCGCGCGGCAACGACGATGTCCGCGCCTGCTTCAGCGAGAGCGAGCGCGCTCGCACGACCGATTCCGCGGCCGCCGCCTGTGACGAGCGCGACCTTGCCATCCACACGAAACTTCTCTAGCACCATGCGCGCGGGTGTACCACAAGAGCGCTACCGAAGGATGGAGTGAAAGAACGCCCCGAGAAACAGCGCTCCCACGAGCGGAACGGGATTGAATGACAGCGTCGCAACGACCCCGTGTCGATTGTCGATTGCCGTAGGCAAGTACTGGTACGAGAGGTCTAGCGAGAGGCTCGTGTACAAGAATTGAAGCACGACTCCGGCGCGCAATCCCGCTGCGAATCCAGCGGAGCTTCCACCGAGAAGCCCGCGCGCAAGCACGCCGCCGCTGAAGAGCATGCTGCCGTACAGCGCAGAGGTGCCGAGCGTAAAGTACGTTCCGCCAGGGGTCGGACCGGCTTGGTAGGACACCCCGAGCTCGGGCATAAACTGAAAGCTGCGTCCGTCTTTGAACGCGATCATTCCGGCGGTGGCATCGAAAGCGAAGCCCGCTTCGTTCCTGCGCGAAGCGCCGGTCCCCGTGGCGAGGCCAAAACCGAATCGCACGACCGGAAAAAACGAGTATGGCTCGCGGCGCGGCGCGGTCGTAGTCTGTGCGGGGGCCCCAGTAGTAATCGATCCGTCGCTAGATACCACCTCGATTCGCTGCGCACCAACCGCAGCGCTGACTGTCGTCGGCGTGCTTAGCGCAATGGGCTCAGCCACCGGAGCTGGGGCCGTTGAAGCCGCAGCGCGCAGCCACGGGTGCGTGATCGCTACTGCGCCGAAGGCCGACTGTGCGCCCACGTACAGAGCGCCACCGGCGGGATCGAAGGCGAGTCCGCGCGCGAACACAAACTCCTGCGGGAGCTGCGTGAAAGCGCTTCCGTCGAACAGTGCTACGTTGCTCTGCGTCGCGATCGCGACCAGATCGCCCAGCGGCGACGCAACGCCGGTGATCGCTCCCGGTTCGCCGAACAGCTCGTGGCGATGCTGCCTCGTGTGACCGGTGCGCGGATCGAAGACAGTGATCGCTCCGTAGTGCGCGAGGTAGACTTGCTGTGTTCGATCGCTGATCCACAGTTTCGCGCTGCCGTTGTAGGGGATTGAGAAAGCACCGAGGCTCACGCGCTCGAAGCCCGTCTGCGTGCGACGCGCGAGCCCGTCAGACGTGGCGATGTACAGGGTCGAGTCCGCGGCAATCGCTGCAGAAAACGTGGTGGTTGGCGCGTCGAAGGGCAGAACACTCCAGTCGTTGCCGCGCCAGCGATACACCGCGCGGTGCTCGCCGACGAAGTACACGTCGCCCGAAGGATCTACGGCGCAGCTCGAGATTCGTTCGCCCTCGATCACAGGAACCGCGCCCCCCATAGCGGTGACTCCGTCGGATCGCGATACGCTGTCGTGGCGCACCAGCGCGATCACGAGGTGATCTCCCACGCGACGACCGCACAGCGCTTGCGCAGAGCCCATCGAACCGAAGCTCGCTGTGTATCCGCTGCGCCACACAATCCCCGACGACGATGCGCCGATCGCGAGTGTGTCTCCGTCGATAAAGAGCCCATGCACAAACGATCCGCCTCCAACCGCGAACGACGGAGCGGACTGCGCAACGGCGTTCGTCGCTGAAATCGCTGTGATTGCGGTGATGGTTACTGCATTTTTGAGGAGACTCATGGCTCGCAAGTATCACACATCGTCGTCGTACTTGAAGTAGCTCACTGCTCCCCAAGCGATGGTATGGTTTGGGCTATGGACATGACGTCGCGGATCACGAACCGCTCCAACGCCCTTGCGCCGGTTGCCATCGGGCGCCCTCACTGGATCAGGGTAACGTTGCTGAGTGCGGCGCTCTGCGGTTGCGGCTCACCGACACCCCCTACCGATGCATCGGTCTTGTTGGACGCGGCAGTGGGCCCGGCGCCGCGACGGGCGTGTGTGCGTCCGCTTGCGATCGAGCGCGCAGAGGATATCGGTGCATTTTCGCTGCCATCCCCATCGGTGATCTCGCGCGATGGGGTGTCCTCGGGCCTCTTTCAGGGCCGTGTGTTGTGGACCTTTGGCGACACATTTCTTGGGCGACGCAACACGATCGACAACACCTCGGTCCTGTCCGCCACGAGCGGATGGAGCACCGTGGCGGACCCGCTGCGGTTGGACGAGCCGGTGGACGCCAATGGGCTGCCTTCGCAGCTGATTCCCTATACCGCAGAAGAGATCGCAGCGAACACAATGGATGCGATCAACAACGGGTATGCGCTCTGGCCCGGACCGGTGATTGACACGCACTCAGACAAGGCCCTGGTGCTCTTTCAACGCATCCATCGTCAAGGCGCGAGAGGTTTTTTCGCGGACTCTATCGGGACCGCCCGGATTGCCGCGGGCGCTGCAGTTGCACAGCGAAATCCCACACCATTGTTCATGCCCCAGCGGTTCGCGGGACCGGACGGTATGCCGCGCGATGTGATCTTTGGCACCGGCGGCGTCTCAATCATCGACGACTATGCGTACTTCTTCGGCTGCTCCAGTGTGGGCTTTCTGAACAACGGATGTCGCGTGGGACGAGTCCCCACCGCGCGCGTCGACGACCGATCCGCGTTTGAATTTTTTAACGGCTCTCAGTGGACCCCGGACTCATCCACCGCAGCTCCGATCATTGGCGAGGTAGGCTCGGGGTTGTCTATCACTTATAACCCATATATTGGTTGCTATCTCGCGGTCTCTGGTGTCACCCTACGCTCCGCCGCAGCGCTGCGAAGCTCCGAGCGATTCGAGGGCGGCTTCGGCTCCGCTCAGCAGCTCACGATCGAGCAGGCGCCCAACGGTCCCGTGATGCCCGCAAACATGGGTGAATACGACTACCTCTTTCTCGAGCACCCCGCGCTCCGCTCCGCCGACGGCCGACAAGTGGTGATCAGCTACTCACGCCCACTGGGCAATTTTCGCGGCGAAGTGCGACTCATCCGCGTCACGCTGCGCTGAGGCGAGCCTAACGCGCGGTGCGTTTTCGATTGCCGAGAGGGTATGGCTCGACCCAGACTAACGGCCCCGAGGTCAAAAATTTGGCCGGCATATCTGCATGAGAGCGATCCAATCCACCTACCGATACCTTGCACTGACGGTCGCGCTCTATGCCTCCACAACGATGGCGCGTGATCGCTGGACAACCGTCGCCCCCGGAGTGCGCTTGTTGCGACGTACCACACGACACGCGAATGGGGCACCACTGGTGCTGCACGTCGCGATGGTGGAGGTGTGCGCCGCGGGTCTGCGCATGCGTGCTACGGCACCCAACGAGACGCCTCGACGGACGAGCACGTGGGCCCATGCCGCAGGTGCGCTACTTGCGATCAACGGTGATTTTTTCGACGCGCCGGGCGTGCCGTTGGGCCGAGCGCGCGGGGATGGACGTGATTTTCCACCGAGAAATCAGTGGTATTTTGGCGCATTGGTGGTCGGTGCGGCGGGGGATGTTCCGAGGATTAGCATGAGCTACGAGGCGCCCGCGAGGTACACCGAAGTGGTCTCTGCGCAAGAGCGCATCGTGGTGCGTGGGGTCGCGAGAATTGATCCGCACGTCGCTCACTCTGCGCACCGTCACCCACGGAGCGCGGTTGGTTGGTCGCAAGACGGCCGCACCGTTGCGTTTGTCGTAGTCGATGGCCGCACGCGAGACAGCGCTGGGGCAACCACCCCCGAGCTCGCGCTCATCTTGCGCGACCTCGGCGCGTGGGAAGCGGTCCGCCTAGACGGTGGTGGATCCTCAACGCTGGTTGTGCAAGACCGCGTGATCAATCATCCAAGTGACGGCAGAGAGCGGGCAGTGGCCAATCATCTGGGGTGGGTCCGTGACACCCGCGGTCCTCCCGCTTTCTGCGCCACGCACGAACCCGTTGTCGTCGCTGAAAGCGAGCCCGATGCGTCCCTGCCCTTCCCCGCGAGTGCACGCCCTGCGCGGATCACGTCGGTGTTTGTCCAAGCAAGCGGCTCGAAGAGTCAATGAGTATGGCATTCACCGGAGTGGATGCAGAAAGAACCCACCCATGAGTCAAGTGATAGTAGAGAGTGCAGACATTGCGACAGCCCCGGGACAAACGGTGCGTGTGCTTATCGCGCGACCGAAAGAGATACGTACACCCCTGCCCGCGGTGCTGGCGTGGTCCGATATTTTTCAACACACAGCGGCGCATGTGCGCGCGATTCGACGCATCGCGAGCCACGGATTTGTGGTGGTCTCACCGGAGCTGTACGGCAGGTTTGAGCCCGCAGGGACCGTCCTGGACTTCGAGCGTGACAGGCAACGCGCCCTCGATGATGCCGAAAAAATGGAGCCCGTGCAGCTCGATCACGATACCCGCGCGGTGCTCGATTGGACACGCGCTAGGACCGATGTAGACCCCTCGCGCGTGTTTGCGATGGGCTGGTGCTTTGGCGGGCACGTCGCGTTTCGCGCGGGATTTCTCAGAGAAATTCGCGCTACCGCGTGTTGCTACCCCACCGGCGTTCACAACGAGACGCTCGGCGCAGCCAAGGGCACAGCGGCGACGCTCTCGCGAGCGCGCGAGCTACATGGTGAGCTGTTGCTCGTGTGGGGTCGCGGGGATCCACACATCCCGAGCGTGGGTCGAGCAGCGATTCACCGCGCACTCGATGACGCCGCAGTGCGCTTCGAAGCGCGCCTCTACGACACTGAGCACACCTTCATGCGCGATGAAGGCGCGCGCAACGATCCCGAAGCCGCGGACCAAGCCTTCGCCGCGATCGTCGAACTGTTTCGACGGACGCACTAACACGACATGGGCGATGGGTGTTGTGGACGCCGGTGCCCCAGTCGTTGATCGAACGCTTGAGGTTGCGCAAGAGCATCGACCACCAACCCCGAGGAATGCCAATGACGAGCGGGTTTCCTG